>JBFWWA010000179.1:0-8399 GCA_050246455.1 Planctomycetaceae bacterium | reverse complement strand
GCTATATCGCAGGGGACCACGTCGTCTGTGAAGTAGTCTGCCGTCATGCCATCGAATCGCGTCCGAGCGGTTGGCTTTTGACTAACGACTCGAAATTTCAGACCGCCGAGCCCTTCGCGTTCGGCGATCAGGAGGAGATGGGGCTGGGAGTACGCGTTGCGACGCCGATCACCGTGAAGAACGGCGGACGCATGCTCGACAGTGCAGGACGAAAGGGAGAGAAGGAAATCCGCGGAACGCATGGGAAGTGGGTCGATTACAGCGGAATCGTCAATGGCAAGCGGATCGGCATGGTTGTGATGCCTCACCTCGGCAACTTCCGTCCGAGCTGGTATCACGCGCGCGATTATGGCTTTGTCGCCGCGAACGCCTTCGGACGAAATGCGCTGACGAACGGCCTTAAGAGTCGAGTCGAAGTAAAGCCGGGCGAAAGCATCCGTCTCCGTTATGGCGTTCTTGTCTACAGCGAAGGAGACGAGGAGAAGCTCGATCGCGAAGCGGAGTATCGCGCATACGCGAAGCGGGATCTGGCGGCACGAAACCGACGCATTCTCTACAACCTCGACGGCGACTCATGCATGTCCGTGAAGAAAGGGGTGAAGGGACCGACGAAGATTACAGGGGAAGATCTCAGAAGAATTGTGAACGAGATTTCATATCCCGGCAGTCAGGTCGATTCGCTCCTGATCTGTATGAATGCGCAAGTGATGTACTACCCGACGAAGGTTGGGACCATGCGTGGTACGCTATCGACTGCCGAACAACGAGCGAAGTGGCCTCCCGGTGAAAAACAGCGTTTCGAGAATCTTGAATCGATGAGGCACGAGGGTGTCGATCCTTACAAGCTCCTCATCGACGCCGCTCGACAAAAGAATCTCGAAGTCATCCTGACATTTCGGATGAATGACAACCACAACCTCGATTTCCTGCACACTGCATTCTGGCGCGACCATCCGGAGTTTCGATTGAACGGCGGCGCACTCGACTTCGGCCACCCGGAAGTGTGCGAGTATGTGTATCGGCTCATCGAAGAAGCCGTTCAATCGTACGACATCGACGGGCTGGAACTCGACTTTCAGCGATTCCCGACGTTTTTCAGCGACGGCAATAAGGACGTCGAAGAACGCGTTGCGAAGATCAACGAACTCGTGAAGCGGGTGCGCAGCATGCTGGATGCGGAGGGACGCAAACGCGGGAAGGATTTGATTCTTGCGGCACGCGTCCCCTCCGACTATGGGCGGACAGCGCCGAATTACGAGCTATCACGCTCGATCGGCTGTGATCCGGTCGCCTGGGCCGAGAATAACTGGATTGATTTCCTCACAATCTCCGAGTTTCTTTTCGTTCGGTACGACTTGCCGATTCGCCCCTGGAAGGAGCGAATCAGAAACATTCCGATTTACGGCGGAATTGAATGCGCGGAGGGAGGCAAGATCGAGCAGTCCATGACGGCGGAAAAGTATCGCCGAGCCGCAGCGCATCTGTGGAAGGATGGTGCGGACGGGATCTATCTCTTCAACTTTTTCACGACACGCGAAAACGGCAATGACTCATTCGAGCCACCGTTCGAGGTCCTGATGGATCTTGGCAGTCCGCAACCGCTGTCGGGCGCGGCCTCAGAGTAAGCCACGCTCGCTGTCCGCGTCGCAATCGGCAATGACAACTTTCTGGACGAGGCGAACATGCAACCGAGCCGTCGAAGCTTTTTCAAGATCGCGGGAGCCGCTGGCGCGGGAATGCTTGTGGCTGGAAAGACGACCGTTGGCGAAGAAGTTGCCGTCGCTGCGAAGCCGGATCGTCGCCGGGAACCGTACTTGACTGAGCTGTTTCTCGACAACGAATTGCTCGAAGCGACACCGAGCGTGTCGCGCCGACTCCATCCGCCGAAGAAGCATTTGCTGAATCCCGTGGTCGGCTGTGAACGGTGGTGCGACGGCAACATCCTCGAACCGTACACAACGATGTACGACGAGGAAGACAAGCTGTTCAAGATGTGGGCTCGCTCCGGTAGCGACTCGAAGTCCGAGCGTGTCGGCGGCAACGCCGCATATATGACCTACTTCACGTCGAAGGATGGCGTGCGCTGGGACAGGCCGGACCTCGGGGTGGTCGAGATCGCCGGTCGGCGCGATCACAACATCGTCTTCACGGGCGACATGGTGCTGAAGTCGCCGACGCCCATTTCGTATGGACCCGAGAAGTTCGTCGTTCCGTCGAAGGCGATGACGCCGCAGGGGAAGAAGGCCTTCTTCTGGTCAGTCAACAAGCATCCGAACCCCCGAAACGAGTCGGAGAGGTTCGTTGCAACGGCGATCGTGCAGGATCACCGACGCGGTGCGCACATCGTTACATCGCCCGACGGGATTCATTGGTCGTGCGCGGCTGCTCCCTACTGGCAGACACCGCACGACGTCTCCGAAAAGGGAGACGATTGCCTTATGCATCTCATGTATGACGATGCGAAGCAGAAATGGGTCCTTTACCGGCGCATCGTTCCGGAATTCAGCGAGCACATGATCGCGAATGACGGCGACCGCACGCATCCGGGCGTTGACCGCTACAACCGCTCGTACGCCTATGCCGAGAGCAATGACCTTCGTGAATGGACGAACCACCAGCACATCCTGGCGATGGATCCCGATGACCCCGCCGATACTGAGCTTTATCAGTTCGCCTGCAATCTGCAGAGCGGGATTTACGTCGCCTACATGAGCATCTTCTATTTGCGCCGTCCGCAGCCGATCGACATTCATCTTGCAACAAGCCGCGACGGAATTCATTTCACTCGTGTCTGCCGCGGCGAACCGTTCGTCCCGCATGGCACGCTCGGTTACTACGATTTCATGGCGATGGGTTGCTCGCAGCCGCGGCCGGTCGTCGTTGACGACACGGTCTACTACTATTACGCCGCCCTGAATTTTCCACACAACGTCGAAGCTGACGCCGACCCCTCCAGTCTGATCTCCGGCGCCGCGCTTGCGACATTCAAACGGGACCGCTACGCCTCGCTCGAGACCAGCCATTTCGATAATGGACCCTGTCGCGTCATCACGAAGCCATTTACCGTCACGCATCGGAAACTGTTCGTGAATGCCGCAACGTGGTTGCAGGGAGCAATTCGGGTCGAGGCTCTCACTCGCGAGTGGCAGCCCATTTCGGACTTCACGGAGGCCGATGCGCGGCCGATTCAGGGGGACGCGCTTGACCATCCGGTCCGTTGGAACGGCAATGCGGATCTCAGCGCGCTGATGGGAAAAGAGATTCGCCTCAAATTCTACATGACGCGCGCGAGGCTGCACGCAATGACGATGAGCAACGAAGACCGTCCGCTCGGTGCCGTCGAACCGGAATTCCGGAATGACGAGCGAGATGACTCCGCACCGAAACAAAACTGATGCAAAGTGTGCTCGCGGGTCCTAGCGGGCGAGTTCGACGAAATCCGAACTGACGGTCAGCCCGTCCGATTCGAAATTGAAGAAGCAGGCGGTTGTTCTGGCGGGGACGGATGCCGTAACGAGGATCCGGTCCCCCTCTGTCTGCATCTTCGCCGGCGACTGCTCCCACTTCCGATCTGCCGTGTAGCCCCCATCCGTTGTGTGGAAGAGGACTGCACCTTTCACGGGCCGCTTGCAGGTGAATTGGGCTCGCGCATCAGTCTTATCAACTTTTGTCTCGATCGGCGTCGCCCAGGCGGTGCCGAATCCGACGATCGACTTCGCGAACTCGTAACTTTCGCGCGGGTTCCATCCGGCGGGATGCGAATGGCCCATGTCGGGAAGGACCGCCACCATGCGCGATCCGGCGGCGGCCCGATAACTTGACGATTGGACCGTCAACGGGAAGTGACTATCGCGCAGCCACGTCAACCAGAGGACCGGCATCTTCGCACGCGAGGCCCGAAGCGAGGGGTTCCAGTAATCGACGTAGCCTGGATTCTTTGGGGGATTGAGCGACGTCTCGTACTGGTTCTCGGCAAGGTGCAGGTCGCCGCAGCCGTAAGTTGGAATCGCAAAGGCGAAACGCGTGTCGATGCCGATCACCGTCGAAGTGATGATTCCGCCCCACGAGATGCCCATCAAGCCGACGCGGTCCTTGTCGACCTCGGGAAGCGACCGGAGCAGTGAGTTCGCGAGTGCGGTGTCCGCGACCGCGTGATACATCCACTGGTCGACGATCGGCTCGTTGAGATCACCGAAGATGCCGACGCGAGGCGGGCCTCCGTGCTCGTGCCGCTTCCAGAACTGTCCATCGCCTCCGGGGCCTTGAATGTCGGTCTGCCCCTCGACAGCGATCGAGATTGCGGCGAAGCCTTCGTCATTCCACTTCTGCACCCACTCTTTGAATGCGGTGCCGCCCCCTCCATGCACGAGGACCATTCCCGGAACTTTCTTCCCGGCCTGGATGGTCTTTGGCATTCCAAGCCACGCAAAGACGCGCGTCGGCTTCGACTTCCACGGAAGCGCATCAAAATAAATCGCGCGCATATTCGCGGTGCTTTCAAATTCCACGGCGTCGTGGATGGCGGGAGCATCGTCGAGATCTCCGAGCGCAAGAATTGCGACTCGCTTCGCTTCAATCTCTGTATCCTCAGCACGAACTGCGCCTGAAAGCAGATAGAGCGACATGAGTGCAATGCAGGTCTTCATGCGGGCAGATCCCTGAAGGAATAAGGTCAGAAACTGAAAGAGGTAATCAGGAATTCAGGAGAGCATGGGCGAGAGAAGCACGAGTCATTCAGATTTCCCGGCTTCCTTCCTAATACTCATTCCACAGTCACGTGAGGATATCGCGGATGACGTGGCCGTGCACGTCGGTGAGGCGGCGTTCAATGCCATTGTGATAGTATGACAGTCGTTCGTGGTCGAGGCCGAGGAGATGCAGGATGGTGGCGTGGAAGTCGTGGACGGTGACAATGTTCTCGACAGACTTGTACCCGAACTCGTCTGTGGCTCCGTAGCTGAATCCGCGCTTCACCCCTGCGCCGGCGAGCCAGGCGGTAAATCCGTGAGGGTTATGATCGCGTCCGCTTGCTCCTTTCTGAAAAGTCGGCATGCGGCCGAATTCCGTGCACCAGACGACGAGCGTTTCATCGAGCAGGCCGCGTTGCTTCAGATCTTTAAGTAACGCCGCTGCCGGCTGGTCGAGAATCGGACCGTGGATGTCGTATTGCTTTTTGAGAAGACGATGGCCGTCCCAGTTGCCGATTCCCTCGCCCATTGCATATGCGCCGTTGAAGAGTTGGACGAAGCGGACGCCTTCTTCAATGAGCCGACGCGCGAGAATGCAGTTTCGCGCGAATCCTGCCTTGTTGGGGTTCTCAGAATCGTCTGCGCCGTACATTTTCAGAATATGATCGGGTTCGCTCGACAAATCGGTGATTCGTGGAACGCTCAACTGCATTCTTGCCGCGAGTTCATAGCTTGCAATTCGCGCTGAAAGCTCGCTATCGCCTGCGTTCCGATCGAGATGCCGGTCGTTCAGACTCTTGAGAAAGCGCGCACTGGCGCGATCGGCATCAGCGCTGATCCCCGCCGGGCGTGCGAGATGCCGAATTGGCTTGTCGGCGGCGAACGGAGTCCCCTGAAAGACAGCGGGCAGAAAACCGGGTCCCCAGTTGTTGACGCTCGACTGCGGGACGCCACGCGGATCCGTCAGGGCGACGAATGCGGGGAGCGTTTCGGTTTCAGTGCCAAGGGCGTAGCTGACCCACGTCCCGATGCTCGGGAACCCGTTGAGCGTGTAGCCGGTCGACATGAAGTTTTCGCCCGGCCCGTGCGTGTTTGTCTTACTGGTCAAAGAATGGATGAAACAGATGTCGTCGACGAGCGCGCCCAGGTGCGGCAGCAGATCGGAAGTCATCTTCCCGGACTGTCCACGCGGACGGAATGCGTACGGGCTCTTGATGAGATGCCCCTGTTCCCCCTGAAACGTAATCAGCTTTTCCTGTCCCGGGAGCGGTTTGTCGTGATGCTTCACGAGTTCCGGCTTATAGTCCCAGGTATCGAGATGGCTGCACGCGCCTGAACAGAAGATGACAAGTACGTTCTTCACTTTCGCTGGAAAGTGCGAGCCGCGAGGTGCATTCGGCCGGACCGGATCAACGAGCGGGCGAATCGGTCCTGTTCCCGTTAACTCGATGTTCGTACCCGCTGCGGTTCCGCGATCTTGTAACAGGGTGAATAGTGCGATCTCCGCAAGCCCCCTGGTCGTCTGCCCAAGAAAACCGCGCCGATTGAGCGGTAATGCCGGAGACGAATTGGAATCACCGGTTCGATTCATATCGCGGTGTTCTCCAGCATCAGGGGATGAAAAGGAATTCGCTGGAATTCAGAAGAACACGGGCGAGCGCTGCCGAGCCAAATGCGCCAACGAGTTGCTTCGCGCCGCTCTGCTCGTCAGGGTCAGGATCGCGACCAAAGGCGAGCTGGAACGCTGTCGAGATGCGCCGGTCCACATCGTTCCCCGCAACGTTCTCGATGCGCATTCCAAATCGTTGAGACTGATCGGCAGTGAACTGACTGTTGAAAAGGTTGAGTGCCTGGATCGCGGTGGTTGAACGAGTTCGAGCTGGGGCGACCTGGCCCGCGTCCGGGCAGTCGAACGCGCCGAAGACGGAATCCTGTTCCATGCGCACCTTTGTCATGTACACCATTCGCCGCCATTCGGCCGGACCGAGTTCCACTTTGGGTTGATAGACGCGGACGTAATTGGCGTTCGGCTCGAAAGTGCTGAAACCGACGCCGGTCATTCTTGACTGCAGCGCTCCACTGACGGCCAGCATGGAATCTCGCACACTTTCCGCTTCGAGTCTTCGAGAGGGATATCGCCAGAGCAGCTTGTCATCGGCGTCCTTCGCGATACCTTGCGGATGGATTGCGGAGGATTGTCGATAAGTGCTCGAATTGAGGATGAGCCGATGAAGATGTTTCATTGACCATCCGCCGCGAACGAACTCGAGCGCGAGCCAGTCGAGAAGTTCGGGATGCGTCGGCCGGAAGCCGTTGCGACCGAAATCGGAAGGGGTGTCAACGATTCCTCGCCCGAAGTGATATTGCCAGATCCGGTTCGCAACAACCCGCGCGGTCAGAGGATTCTCGGGACGAGCGATCCATTCAGCCAATGCAACCCTGCGGTTCTGCTCTGCAAGGTCCTCTTTGAGGCTGAGTTTGCCGAGTGCAGCGAGCCCGCCAGGTGCAACGGATTCGCGTGGAGCCATTGGATCACCGCGGTGCAGCCGATGTGTCTTCTCCGGCTGTTCAAACTGTCCGGCGTAAGCGAGCGGGCCCGATTCGAAGATGCGCAACTTTTCCTGGATTCGGTTGAGTTCGGTCGCGAGCGTGCGGGCACGAACCTGGCGATCGCTGGACTTGGCCGAGGACTCTGGAACGGCATTCTGAGGGGTGGCGGCGGAGGGCTCTTTGATGTACGGCAAGCGGTCATCGGAACTGGAAACGACTCGCCATTCGCCGGGCGTCTCTGCAATTTCGATCAGATACCGCGTTGGAATTCGGTCTCGATAACTTCCCTCCCGGTCTCGACCCCATACGACGCGTGAAATTCGGCGCGGCACGGGAAGTTCGATCGCAACCCAGCCACGGCTGTTCTCGCTGGAGATCCAGCTCTTGGTATTTCCGTAGCGACCGTCATTGATGTGAGCGAGTTTATGAAACTCGCTGCCGGAGTACGTGCCTGACGCGGTGGCTTTCGCGCCGCCGGTGATGAATGCAACGTTGACGTTCGGTGCAGAATCGTCCGGGGCGGAATAGATTTCGAGTTCATCCAGGCAAGGTTCAGTGCCGCTGCTTGTTCCGCTGATTGTAAAGCGGATGTGCCGCGCGAGTACCGGTGTGAACTCCTCGACGTTCCGGCGCGCGTCCACCGGAATACGAAGACCGAGCGATCTGAGTTCTTTGTCGACGACGGAGGCCCGTGCTTCGAGCTTTTTGGCTTCACGCTGCTGCGACTCGGTAAGCGGAACTCGCATCGGTCGCTCCCCGTGCTTCACGCCCGCGAAGACCGCCTGGATCGCATAGTACTCGCTTTGCGAGATCGGATCGAACTTGTGGTTGTGACATTTTGCGCAGCCAATCGTCAGCCCGAGGAATGCTGAGCCGGTCGTGCTGATGATGTCTGCGAGGTCGTCCTGCCGTTGCATACGTGTCAGAACGACATCAGGGCTCTTCACCCGATCCGTCGGCCCACCGACAAGAAAGCCGGTGGCGACATCAACGCCGACCGCATCCCCCGCGAGTTGCTCGACGACGAATCGATCGTAAGGTTTGTCGGCGTTAAGCGATTCAATAACGTAGTCGCGATATGGCCACGCATTCGGACGCTCCACGTTCGTTTCGAATCCGTCATTCTCAGCGAAGCGGACGACGTCGAGCCAATGACGTCCC
>JBFWWA010000178.1:0-8490 GCA_050246455.1 Planctomycetaceae bacterium | reverse complement strand
TCGCGGGGAAGATCATCCGCCCCGCGGCAATCTCATCGCGAATCTGCTCCGCGGTGAGGAGCGGCTCCCGCTCCGCAACGCGCTTCATCTCCGGAGTGACGATGCCGACTCGCGCAAACTCGAGCTGCGTGATCGGCTCGAAGTTCTCGGGGGTGATCCACGCTTCGTGCGTCTCGTAGTTGTTTTCGCAGCCGGCGCGGAGCTTCCAGTCGGCGGGCATGAAGTCCCACGCGGTTTTGTCGGAAGCTTCCGGCATGCCGGGCGTATCGGGGGACGAGAAAGTCATTCGTCCCGCAACTCCCGGTGCGATATTCGCGCGAGAAGCGAAGCTGCCGGGAGTCGTTCCCGCGGCTGTCGAAGAGGGATTGCCACCGAGCTCCGGCAGCGCGTAACGATCGTCGTCCGCGCCGATTCCTTCACGAATCATGAAAGTCATCCTCGAAAGTGAGCTCTCGTTTCTGCGAACGTCATTCGGCCCCGATTTTCCACAGCGGGCGGACGCTCCAGCATGGCTCGCTTCTGCTTGTATCGTAACGGAGACGCGCGGAATTGCAACGTGGTGCGATGAGCGGAGCACGCCGCTCTTCGGCTTGCCGTCGCATCAACGCCGATCGTTCCGGGCACGCTGGGATCAAGCCGCGAAGATCGCTAGAATGCCGCCGAAAGGTCGTTCACTTGCCGGAATCGCGCCGGCCTGCGCCGGGCACGAACAGATATCAGGAAACTGTTATGGCTACCTATGACGTTTTTGGCGTGGGCAACGCTCTCGTCGACATTCAAGCGCAAGTTTCGGACGACGTCGTTGCGGAACTCAAGTTTCCCAAGGGAATCATGACGCTCGTCGATGAAGCGACGCAGCAGCGCGTGCTCGCTGCACTCGACGGCCAGCCGATTCACCGCTGCGCCGGCGGCTCGGCTGCCAATACGACCATTGGTGTCGCCGATCTTGGCGGCAAAGCAGCCTACGCCGGCAAAGTCGCCAACGACATTCTCGGCAATTTCTGCCTGGACGATATGCGGCGGATGGGAGTCACCATTGAAGTTCCACCCGCGCAGGGAAGCACCGGGACCTGCGTCGTTCTCATCACCGAAGATGCGCAGCGGACCATGCTCACGAACCTCGCCGTCTCCGCCACCCTGAGTGAAGCGGACATCGACGAGAAGGAGATCCGCAAGGCGAAGTACGTTTACGTCGAAGGCTACCTGTTCGCGGGACCGACGACACGCACCGCCGCGCTCAAGGCGATCGAGCTTGCAAAGAAGAACAACGTGAAGGTTGCGTTCACCGTTTCCGATCCGTTCCTGATCAACAACCATCGTGACGAATTCTGGAAACTGATCGAAGGGCCGGTCGATCTCCTTTTCTGCAATCTGGAGGAAGCACGGGCACTCACCGGAAAGCACGACCCGATCGAATGTGCGCAGGAGATTCACCGCCACGCGGAGAACGTTGCGCTCACCCTGGGAGCAAACGGTTCGATCCTGATGCACTCAGGAGAAGCCATTCCGATCGAAGGAGTGCCGGTCGAAGCCATCGACACGACCGGAGCGGGAGATATGTACGCCGCTGGGCTCCTCTACGGCATCACCTGCGGACTCACCTGGAAGCAGGCGGGGCACGTCGCCTCGCACGCCGCCGCCCGCATCGTTGCGCAACTCGGCGCACGACTGCAGAAGCGCTTCACGCCGGAAGAAATCGAAGCGCTGCTGAACTAAAAGAGCTCATGTTTTGCCCTGCTCCGCGCGGGATGCGCGAATTGATCGATTGACGACGACGCGTGCAGCATCGTCTGCAGGCGGCAAGCTACTGATCCAGCGATTCGACAGGCGCGGGGGCCGCCCCCGGCAGTCGCGTGAGATCGGCGCCGACGTCGCTTCCGTCGGTCGCGCCGGCAACTGCCAGGCTTCCGCGAGCGAGCGCGAGATCTTCCGGCCGCAGGCCGGCGGCATTCCGTCGAAACGTCTCGGACCATTCCGACCAGGGGCGCCGCCAGACAATTCCGCCGTTGTTCGCGTCGGAATCGGCTTCACCGAGCACGCGCTTCCAGTCCTCAAAACGGAACGCGCTTTCGGATCCGGAAATCTGCTGGGAGGTAATTGACCAGAACGTTTCGAAGCGGTCGTAGAAGTTCTTCGCCCCTTCCCAGCGGAGCAGGCGGCGGAAATCTTCCGGACTGGTGTTCCCGGTCATCGAAACGAATTGCCCCGCGGCTCCCGCAGCAAAGATGTTGTTGCGGGCGTTCACGGTCACCGGCAGCAGGTAGCGCGGAAGGGCGCCGCTATCCATATGCAGAAAGCCCCGGCCGAGGACACAAGTGGCATGTTCGATGTCGAGCGCGATCTCCGCCTCTTCGGCGCGCGAGTCGTCGCTGCCGAATACCGAGATCACCGAACCGCTCAGTGCAATCGCCGAACGTTCGATATCGATCTGGCAGGGAGCGGTGTCTCGCTCGACGATCAGATCCCCCGCGCCCGCGATGAAACTCTCGCCGATGCGAATGTCGAACAGCGGCGGAGCGCCGCCGGTGCCGGTTTTCGGCATCTTCATCTTATCGAGGCTGCGGTCAGTGCCCGAGACGATCTCGACTATTGCCGCAGAGCGAATGCCGGAGTTCGGAACGGTCAGGTTCACCCCTTCCATGCGAACACGTCCGCTTCCTGCGAGTGAGATCAGCGCCCAGTTGTCGGTATTCACTTCATCCCGAACGGCCATCTCAATGTCGAGGTTGACGAGATCGACGGAGCCTCCGTTGACGCTGATCATCCGCGTTTCGAAGCCTTCCGCCGGAATCTGCCGCGGTGTGAACCGGACGGAGGGACGATACCCTCGTGCGGAGCGAATGGTCAGTTTTTTGTTGCCGATGCGGAGCGGCTTTTCGTACGAACCTCGCCAGCCGTTGTAGCGAAGCTCGACGATCGCTCCGTCGCGCGCGTCGGCTGCGGCTGCTTCCAGCGTCGGGTAAGTCTTCGGATCGCCCAGTTCCGTCAGCACGGAAATCTGGGGTGCCGCCTGCGGAACGTCATCGGTCCGGGGCACCTCCACGTCCTCGCGATTGGTCGACGCGACGGAACTCGTTGCAGGCAACTGTGGACGTTGCGCCTCAACCGGTCGACGGCTGTCGACGGCCGTTCCGTTGGCAGCGGGGGCTCGCGCTCCATCGGCCTTGGTCGGCGTCGGGCTTGTCGCATCTTCGCTTCCCGTCAACGGCGCGCGCGCGACGCTGGTAATCCCTTCAAAGAGAGTTGGCGGATCTGTGGAATCGTCGGTCGTCGAAGAGTTGCCGAGCGAGGGGGAAGTTGAGTCGTCCGACGTGGCGGGTGCCGCCGCCATTGGCGATGACTTCTTCGCTTCCGCCGAGGGAGTCCGATTGTCAGTTCTCGCAACCGGGGAGCCGTTCGAGGCGGGCGGCGTCGGGCGGGGGCCCGGTTGATTGAAGTTATTGATCAGAAACACGATCAGCAGCAGCATCGCCGCTGTGACGACCCATCCGACATGCCGTTCCCAGAATCGTTCCTGTGGCGGCTTTGTCGTCGTCCAGACGAGCCCTTCGGGATTCGTGCCGCGCAGCCCGTATCCGGCGGCGATCGGCAGCAGGTCAAGAATCAGCTCATCCGGTGTGGCGTACCGGGCGCGAGGATCGCTTGCCATCATTTTCCGGACGATCTGCGACAACCGTTCCGGGACGCGCGGGTTTTTCGCCGACGGGTCGGGAGCATCTTTCCCCTGGTGGTCGAGGAGTTTCTGCAGGACCGTTCCCTCAGGATACGGAGGCTCGCCCGTGAGCATATGATAGACCGTGCAGCCGAGCGAGTAGATGTCGCTGCGGACGTCGACGTTGCGCGGGTCTTTCGCCTGTTCGGGGGAGATGTAGTCGAACGTGCCGAGCGTTGTCCCTGCAATCGTCAGCTCACCGACCGATTCCGAGTTCTGCTTCTTCGCAAGTCCCAGATCGACGAGCTTGGCCCGTCCGTTATGCGTAATGATGATGTTCGAAGGCTTGATATCGCGGTGAACGACGCCGGCAGCCGCCGTGTGATTCAGTGCCGAGGCAAGTTGCAGCGTGTAATTGACCGCCTCAGAGGGCTCGAGCGGACCGCGTTCCCGAATGAGGTCGCGGACGTTTCTCCCCGTGACGAATTCGTGGGCGATGAAGTGCAGCCCCTGGTCATCGCCGATAAAGAAGACGCGCGCGATGTTGTCGTGGTCGAGTCTGGCCGCCGAGCGCGCCTCGTTGAGGAATCGCTGAACGGAGCCGACGTCGCGAGAGAGCGCGGGAGCGAGCACTTTGAGCGCGACGACGCGCTGCAATCGTTCGTCGATGGCTCGGAAGACCGCACCCATTCCTCCCGAGCCGATCGCCTCTTCGATGATGAAGTGGCCAAGCCGGCATCCGGCAGGATTGTTCGGCAAGCCGTCGGGAGTCGGCTGCGTCGGGAAGAGTCGGTTCCACAAACCCGATGCCGCCTGCGGCGGCACTTCGATCGACGAGCCTGCTCCGCGCCGTTCCGGATTGATGACCGTTGCCCCTCCGTCGAGCGGCATCGGCTCTCTCTGGAACTGGAACGAGGCCGTCGCGCGCTCCACGCTCGACGACTGACCTGGGCTTTGAGGCTGACTCATGGGTTCGGACGGGCGCCGTCAAATGTGCCGACAGCCGGATGTTCGGCGGTCAGGCAGCCTGCGGGCTCCGTTTTTCCAAAATGCTGATTCCGGTGAAAAGTGACCGCCGTCAAAGATCCTTCTGGAAGCGGCTTGTTCCAGCCTTGCGCGCTGCGGCGAACGATCCGGGAACCTTTCCCGTTCGTCCTCTCTCCGCACGAAGCGGCGACGATCCCCGACCGTTGATTCTGTGTTCGAGCATCCGTGCCCATAACAATCATACTCCCGCGAAATGCGGGCTCGACAAGAAATGCATGTGAAGCTGACGATGAAATGTCGGGCTCCGAGCCGGCTTACCCTTCCGTCAGGATCCGCGTGGTGGAATTATCAATCGCAACGCAGTACTGATTCAGGCTTTCGTACACCTGATCGGTGAAAGTGTCCGACTCCAGCAGGCGCGCGACTTGTGTACGGACAGTCACATCTTCGAGATCGTTCAGGCCGGGGGGCTCCCCGTTGATAGGACGCACCAGCCGCTCGAGTTCGTGCGACTTCGGCAGAAATCCCTGATCGAGATGCTCGATGAGTTCGCGCGTCAGGCGCTCGGCATCGACGAACATCTCGCGCAACGTCTGTTGCTGGATCGGTCGCCCGGCCATTTTTCCCCCTGAAAGATGGTGACGTGGTCGTACCATTAGACACCCGGCTGGTATCGTTGGTCAAGGTGCATTGCCTTCCCGGCAATTCCGGAAGTGCCCAGAGCGCTTGAATTTCCGTAGAAAATCAGCGAGAAATTTTCGGAATCCATGAAGATCCTTCTATTAGCCGACATCCATTCGAACTGGCCTGCGCTCGCGGCGATCGAGGAATCTTTCGATGCGTGCCTCTTCCTCGGCGATCTCGTCGACTACGCGACCGATCCCATCCCCTGCATCGACTGGGTTCGCGCGCGAGCTGCTGCAGCCATTCGCGGCAATCATGATCACGCCGTCGCCCAGCGTATTCCGGCACGCGATGGAAGCGGGTTTCGAGGACTCGCGGCCGCGACCCGTCCCATTCACTGGAAGGTGCTCAATCCGACGCGGATCAAGTATCTCTCTCGGCTCCCGGTCACGCGGCAGGTCACCCTCGACGGCAAGTCGTTCTACCTCGTGCACGGCACGCCGCGCGATCCGCTGGATGAGTATCTCACCAACGATTCGGATCTCTGGAATGCGAGGCTCGAATCGATCGACGCCGACTTCGTCTGCGTCGGGCATACGCACATTCCGTTTCACTTGAACCTGGGGAACGTGCAGGTGATTAATCCCGGCAGCGTCGGACAACCACGCGACGGCGACCCGCGCGCTGCGTACGCAGTGATCGAAAACGGCGAGGTTTCGTTTCGACGCGTCGCCTACGACGTCGATGCAACGCTCCAGCAGATGCGCGAAACCGGCGTTGCCGACGACGCCCTCGCGCTCGCGGAATCGGTGCTCAGAACAGGTGGGCGTGCGTAGTCGATCGCAAGCGAGTTCCGGAGCACAGGCAAGAAGGCCTGCGGGCCATCGAACTCAGCGGTGTTCGCGGCGACGCGACGCGGTGATCGGACGGCGCGTCATTTCCTGCCAGTGGCGGATGTCGATCTCGTACGGTCCGTGCGGCTGATCGAACCGTCCATGATCCGCGCGATACTTTTCGAGGCGACCGAGCTTCTGCTCGGAAGAGAGCTCCCCGGGATGATCCGAACCGGGGGCACGTCCCCAGATGATGCGGGAACCACCGGGAGTGCGCAGCTCGTAGATCGCTTCTCCGACGGAGCCGCTTCCCGCTTCGACGACATAGATGGAAGCGAATTCGAGCTTGACCCAGCAGTTGGCCAAAGTCTCCGCCAGCTTCGCAGCGCCGACGATTGTGCGGTCTCCCCAGCTTGTTCCCGGCGCTCCGCCCGGTTTCGAGCTGACGTTTTCGATGAGCGGATATCGCTTGGCGTCTTCCGGGAGAAAATCGTCGACCGGCAGCAGCACGCCGGTGGTGTCGATCGGCAGAAACCCTTCGTCCATCTTCACCATGGCAACCGGTTTTCGATAGCGCAGCTCGGCGACGATTCCGGTCGGCACTTCCTTGCGAACGCTGACGACGTCCTGCACCCAGGGATGCGCGCGGAACGCCTGCGCGATGCGCTCGACGATGTCGTTGTCGAGCAGCGAGATCTCCCCGGTCAGCCCGGCCTTTTCGAACGCCTCCTGTGTGAGATCCGCCGGAACGTACTCGGGGGGAGTGTTGATCCGGATGTTCGCGACGGACGCGCGATACTCGGGCCGCCGACCCAAATCGGGAAGGAGACGCTTCAGCTGCGGACCGCCGAACCAGATCGATGCGGCGCCGGCAAGTATGAGCAGCACCCAGGGGCGGAACAGCAGTCGCGTCAGGAAATTGCCGGGCGGGTCGTCGACTACGGGGATGACGTCGGAATCGTCATCGTCCTCATCGTCGTCCTCATCCCAATCGACGACCGGCTTTCTCGGCTTGGATTTCTTTTTGGCGCCCATGAGTCCTCTTCGACTACATCGGCAAGGACGGGCGGAGAATTGCCGCGAAAACCAAAGGCTGAGCCGTCACCGGGAAGTCTGCGTATTCTGCGTCCGACTGTTCGGAGTGCGTAAAGTGCGCCGGCCGGTCGGAACGGCTTCCGGTTTCGGCAGGCAGCTCTGGATCGCTTTCTCGCAAAGTTCACCCAGGCTCCAGCCGATGCGTGCTGCTGCTTTCGGAACCAGGCTGTGATCGGTGAATCCGGGAATGGTGTTTACTTCGAGCACCCACGGGCGGTTCTGCCGATCGACACGGATGTCGACGCGCGCGATTCCGCTCGTTCCCAGCGACTGGGCGGCCCGGACGCCGGCATTCTCGATGGCGCGGATGATGTTCGACTCGAGCGCGAACTCGAACTGGTACTGCGTTGCGTTGTCTTCGTACTTCGCGTGGAAGTCGAAGAACAATCGGCCGGTTTCGATCTGAATGAGCGGAAGCGGCTGATCGTCGATGAGTCCGAGTGTCCATTCCGAGCCGACGACGCACGCTTCGATCAGGCCGAACTTGTCGAACGCGAAGCAGGTCGCAAGGGCGTCGGAAAGCTCCGAGGGCGAATGCACGATGCTGACGCCGATGCTCGAGCCCTGCGCATCGGGCTTCACGACAAGCGGATAGCCGATCTTTCTCGCGTGCTTCTCGATGCGTGACGGATCATCGGATTCGTGAATCAGGACGTAAGGGGGAGTCGGCACCTCGAACTGGAGGAATCGCTCTTTCGAGGCCGACTTGCTGAACGCGAGCCGAGACGCATCCGCGTTGCTGCCGGTGTAGGGAACGCCGATCTCCTCGAGAATTCCCTGCACATGTCCGTCTTCGCCGAACTTGCCATGCAGTGCGAGGAAGGCGACGTCGATATCGTCCCAGTTGTGGGAGCAGAGGGGGCCGTCGGCCGGATCGACGCGCGACACGAGATGGCCGCGCTGGGCGAGCGCCTTCGCGACACTCTCGCCGCTGGAAAGGCTGACGTCGCGTTCGTCCGAATCTCCACCTGCAAGCACCGCTATCCTGAGCGGTTTCGCCGTCCTTGAGCCGACCGGCTTCATGAGAGCCTCCTTGAGGGGGGCTCTCTTACCAGATTTGCAATTCCAACTCCAGATCGACTCCGAACTGCTCTGCCACCTTGGATCGGGCAAGGTCGATGAGTCGGAGCACGTCGGCCGATCCGGCACCCTCGCGCGTCACGATGAAGTTCGCATGACGGTCGCTGATCTCGGCATTGCCGATCTTGGTTCCCTTGAGCCCCGCCTGCTCGATGAGCGCCCCGGCGCTCAGGCCGCGCGGGTTCTTGAAGACGCACCCGGCCGACTGAAACGACAGCG
>JBFWWA010000177.1:0-8507 GCA_050246455.1 Planctomycetaceae bacterium | reverse complement strand
GACGAATGCGGGAAGGTTCTGGTTCTCGGTGCCGAGTCCGTACGAGATCCACGCGCCGATCGTCGGCCGGCCCGGGAAGATCTTTCCGGTGAGAAGCGCGCGAAGCGCCTGCGGATGATTATTGTTCTCGGTGTGCATTGAACGGACGAGACAAAGCTCGTCGGCAATGGACCCCATGTGCGGGAGGACTTCGGAGAAGCTCATCCCGGCCTCGCCGTAGCGGCGGAAGCGGAACGGACTCCCCATCAGTTGATTGCTGTTCCCCGGCTGCAGTACCTCGAAAGACTCCGAATGCTCCACTCCGTTCCGGCTGCTGAGGACCGGTTTGGGATCGAACAGATCCATCTGGCTCGGTCCCCCGTTCTGCAGCAGCAGAATGACAGCGCGGGCCCGCGCCGGGATGTGGGCGCTGCGCGGATTGAGGTCGATCGAGCTTGCGCCGTGCACAGTTTCCGCGGCGCGCAGCGGATCGTTCCGCATCAATTCCGCGAGTGCGAGCGAACCCAGGCCGAATGCCCACTGCTGAAGAAATTCCCGGCGGGACGAAGGCGAGATTCTCATCGTTTGATCCATGGCATTGCTCACGGAACGTAAAGGAATTCGCTGGTGTTAAGCAGTGTGTGGCAGAAATGGACGAGCGCCCGGCGCTCCACTGCTACTGCATCGGCGGCGGCCGACTCCCGCTGGTAGACGGCTTGCTGACGATCGAGCAATTCTTTGCTCCACTTCGTCTCGTCCGTCGACGGTTCGCGTGCCAGAACGGCTTCAAAGGCGGCCGCGATCTGTTTCTCTCGCGACTTCGGTTGCTGCTCCACCAGCCGTGTCGCGAAACGCTCCGATTGCTGCCAGAGAAGAGCCCCGTTGAGCATTGAGAGCGATTGCAGAGGCACGGCGGACCGATTTCGCTCCGGGCAGTTCGTCGCCACGACCGGCTGATCGAAAACGACGAGATCGGAAAGTGGAAAGGCGCGGCGGGAGAGCAGATAAATGCTCCGCCGCCCTTCCGCCGCCGGATACGGGAGCTGTTTTTGCGCGATGAGAATCATGCCGTCGGCCGGTCGGAACTCGAGCATGATCGGCGGACCGCCGAGGCGACGGTCGATTGAGCCGCCGACGGCGAGAACCGAGTCGCGGATCGATTCCGATTCCAGTCGCTTCAGACGCATGCGACCGAGCAGTTCGTTGTCGGGATCGGCCTGATCCGCTGTCGACGGCGGGAGCGTGGCCGACTGACGATACGCGTTCGAGAGAACCATCGCGCGAATGAGGGGCTTGATTCGCCAGCCCTGATCCATCAGTTCCGCGCACACCCATTCGAGCATTTCCGGATGCGACGGCGGAGAGCCTCCGACTCCAAAGTTATCGGTCGTGGGAACAATTCCCGTTCCGAAGAGATGCTGCCAGACTCGGCTTACGAGGACGCGTGCGGAAAGTCCGGCGGCGCGCGATTCCGGTTCCATCAGCCACTTCGCAAAGGCCAGCCGTCGCCCACTGGTGCCGGAATGCCTTGCTTCGGACTGGAATAACGGCGCGTCCACGGAATTCGAGAGAACGCGCAGACCGCCGGGTTGTACGGCTTGCCCCGGCGTCTCGTAGTTGCCGCCGATAAGATTCTTCGTGACCGGTGGTTCGCCGACGTCGTAAAGCGCTTGAATCTTTCCGTACTGCTGCCGCGATTTGTTCCGCTGCGCAATCTCGTCCCGAATCTTCGCGATGTCCTGCTTCTGCGCGTCATCGAGTGCGGGCAGAATCTCTTCCGAAGAAACTTTCAGGCTTCCTTCGTACTTCGCCGCCAGTTGCTTCTGGGCGTCAGTCCTCTGTTTGGCGGGTGTGCGGATTGCTTCGCGAACCGGCCCCCGCTCGGGTTCCGGAACCTTCTCGAGCTTCCCGTCGAACAGCTTTTCACGCGCGGGAAGCTGCAGCTGGTCGATTCTGCGAGTCAATTCCTCGACCTGCTGGTCGACTGCCGCATTGTGTCGATCGATGTTGCCGCGCTCTGCCGGCGAGACATCCGCGAGCGCCCGGTCTTCCATCTTCTTGTCGTAGGGAAAAACGATCTTCCACTCGTTCGGGTTGTAAGCCGGGGTGAAAACCGCCATCAATCGGTAATAGTCTTCCTGCGGCAGCGGGTCGAACTTGTGGTTATGGCAGCGCGAACAGTTCAGCGTCAGCCCGAGCAAACTGCTTCCGACGATTTCCAGCGTGTCGTGCAGTACGCCGAAGTGGTTCTGCGGAATGTTGCCGACATCTTCGTGAGTAAAATCGGCAGCAGTCCGAAGAAATCCCGTCGCCACGAGCGACTCGATGATCTCCGGCGTGAACGATGGCGCGTTCCGCCAGTCGACCAGTTCATCCCCCGCGATCTGTTCGGTGATAAACTGGTCATAAGGCTTATCGCTGTTGAAGGAGTTCACGACGTAATCGCGATACCGCCACTTTCCTTCGCTCGCGATGATGAGATCGGCGTCGACATCGAAGCCGACAGTGTCGACATAGCCGGCCGTGTCCAGCCAGTGTCGCGCCCAGCGTTCTCCGAAGTGGGGTGAAGCAAGAAGTCGATCGACGAGCGATTCGTACGCGTCGGGGGAATCGTCGGCGAGGAAGCGGGCGACTTCCTCGGGCATCGGTGGAAGGCCGATGAGGTCGAGGCTGACGCGGCGGATGAACGTCCGTTTGTCGGCATCGGGCGCGAATCCGAGCCCTTCGGCTTCGAGCCGTTCGAGCAGAAACTGGTCGATCGCCGTCCGTACACGCTCAGTTTGGCGAACCGACGGAATACCTGGACGTGTGACCGGGCGGAACGACCAGAATTCCCGGTCGGCTTCGGAGACCAGCGCAGCCCGGTCGTCGGCGAGGATTCTGGAACCGTTCACAGCGAAGGTGAACACGAAGAACGCGAGACAGAGGGCGTGCGCGCCCGCGCGCCGGTTGCCAAAGTGCGATGGAAAACGCATGGCGACTGACTCCCAGCTCCGCGAGAGCGTGCAACGTCGGAAGGGAGGCTCCGAGAACGCATCGATTATGGGACATGTGAGCCGGTAAGGCAATCATCAAATGTCCAGAGGGCCAGGTCGGCCCTTCGGACCCGTTACCGCTTCTCCCCACGAACGGATCAAGTTATACTGTTGTGTACGTGCCCACCTAGAGGTGATCATGCCGCGACTCCCTCCCGCCCCGTTTTCATCGTTGCCTGAACCGGTCCGCAATCCGCTCGGACATGCGGTGCATCACCAGTCGGCAGCGCGCAGCAGTTCCTTCGCACCTTCTTTGCGGGATCTCATTCGGGTCGGCAGCCGTCGCTGGTTCCTGCAACTCGGTCTGGGTGGGGCAGCAGGTCTGTCGCTTCCCGGTCTGCTGCGGGCGAACGCCGAAGGCGCGACGAAGCAAGCGCCGAGGTCGGTCATTCTGATCTGGCTTTCCGGCGGGCCGAGCCACATCGATATGTGGGATATGAAGCCGGAAGCTCCGGTGGAAATCCGGGGGCCGTTCCGGTCGATCAAGACCGCCGTTCCGGGAATCGAGATCTCCGAGCATCTTCCGAAACAAGCGGCGATGATGGAGAAGTTCTCGATCATCCGCTCCATGGACGCGACTGCGAGCAACCACACGCCGGTCACGTTCCAGGCCGCGAACCCGAACGCGCGGCGCACGAACGACGGCAAAGACGGCGGGGGCTACCCGTCGATGGGATCCGTCGCTGCGAAGTTCCGCGGCGCGAATCGTCCCGGCATGCCGCCGTTCGTCGCTTTGGCCGACAGCATGATCGCGGACGTCTACGGCGCGGGGCAGCTTGGCAGCGCCTACGATCCGCTCGAGGGGATGAAAGTCACCGGCAAGTTCGGCATGCCGAAGGGAGTCAACGTCTCGCGACTGCAGGATCGCGACCGGTTGCGAAAGGAATTTGATCAGCTGCGCCGCGAGGTCGACGCTTCGCGCGACCTCACGCTGCAGGATCGCTACGTGCAGGAAGCGCTTTCCATGGTGCTGGGGGGCCAGACCGAACGGGCGTTCGACTTGAATCAGGAACCGGCCGCCGTCCGCGACCGATACGGCCGCCATTCCATGGGGGAGAAAACACTTCTCGCGCGAAGACTCGTCGAAGCGGGGGTCACGTTCGTCACCTTGAGCGATGCCTGGGGACACTGGGACCACCACGGCGACGACGTCCGCTGGATGGGAATCGAGAAGGGGCTCAAGCCGATGCTCCCGGAACTCGATCACGGAATCACGAACCTCGTCAGCGATCTGGAAGATCGCGGTCTGCTCGACTCGACGCTTGTCCTCATCCTTGGTGAATTCGGCCGCACGCCGAAGATCAACGAGAAGGCGGGTCGCCATCACTGGGAGCAGGTCATGTCGCTGCTGGTCGCGGGGGGCGGAATGCGTCACGGCCAGGTGATCGGCGCGACCGATCGTACCGGCTCGTCGATCAAGGAGCGGCCGCTCGGCCCGGGCGATCTCGCCGCGACAGTGTTCCATCATCTCGGCATCGACCCGCACGGATACTGGACGAATCCGCGCGGCCGCCCGACGCCGCTCGTCGAAGGAAACGCCGCGCCGATTCGCGAACTGGCGTAACTTCCTCTTACCCTCGCCCCTTGCAGCCTGCGACGAGCTCAGTCGAGGCGGAGAGGGGGGCGATGAAGTCGCCGGTGAGGGGCCGAGTACGCACGGCTTTCACAACGTCGCCCCGCATCACTCGACGCGCATCGTGTGATGCAGACGTCACACTCGTTGAACAACTTTTGACGGTTCCCCGCTCACCCCGGTTCGACAGGCTCACGGCAGGCGGCCCTCTCCCGCGACGGCGAGAGAGGGTTAGACTAAGACGCTCCTCTGTAATCCCTCTTGCTGAATTGAGTGCTTTTGCCATGTTGGTTTTGTACGCCGCAGCCATTTGTGCCATGCCGATTGATGTCGGCGACCAGAAGCAGCTTTTCATTGATCGGAAATTCATCGCGGAGAGCGATCGAATTGAGCTGCGGACCAATCCCGCGCAGAAGCTCGGGACTGTTTCCGATGAGTCGGGCAATCCGCTGATGGGGCATATCAGCCGGGTCATCGACGATAACGGCACGGTGAAGCTCTACCTCGGTGCCGACAGCGTCGATCTTTTCGAGAGCAGCGACGGCATCCGGTTCAAGCGGACCGGCACGCACATTTCCGGCGGCATCTTCACGACGCTGTTTCTTGATCATCACGATCCCGACCCGGCGCGCCGCTACAAACGGTTCCACATCGAGTATGCGCCGCCCTTCGATCCCGCGAAGCATGGTGTCGTCGCGAGCTACTCGGCCGATGGGGTGAACTTCACTTCGGTGGGCCGCGTCCTTCCGTTCTATACCGATAATCCGACGATCGTGCAGTGGGACGAACGGCGCGGAAAGTACGTCATCTACACGCGTGCACTCGATTACAACTCCGAGAATCAGCGGCGCATTGCCCGCATTGAAACCGATGACCCGCTCAAACCGTGGCCCTACAGGAAAACGGACAACGACCGGATGTTCTTCGCGAAGGAGAACGCCGAAGTCGTGCTCTCGGCCGACAAGGACGACGATCCGCACTCCGACATCTATTACAACGCGGCGAGCATCTACCCGTGGGCGTCCGACGTGCATCTGATGTTCACGGCACAGTTCCGCCATTTTTCGCCGGACCGTAATCCGTTCATCAAGCCTGCGGTCGAGGGACGCTGGGAAGACTTCGGCATGCTCGAAGTGCAGCTGGCCGTGAGTCGCGACGGCATTCAATGGGACCGTCCGACGCGCGAGCCGTATTTCCCGACAGGGCTCGCCGATGAGTGGGATCGCTGGTACGCGGTGATGGCGCCGGGAATCGTGCGGCGCGGGAACTATCTTTACCAGTACTACTATTCGAGCGGACGGCTCCACGACTCCGCGATCATGCGAAAGGAATACGCCGACTCCGCGAAGTCGCTCGGCGGCGTCGGCATCGTGCGGCAGAGGCTCGACGGTTTCGTCTCGGCTGATGCCGACCATCTCGGCGGCCATCTCCGCACGCCGGAGATTGTATTCCGCGGAAGCGCGCTCCGGCTCAATATCGACACTGGCGCAATGGGGACCGCATTTGTCGAAATCCAGGACGAGCACGGCCGGCCGATCCCGGGCTACACGATGGCCGATTGCGAAGAAATCGGCGGGAACTACATCGACCAGCGGGTCTACTGGAAAGGGAAGTCGGACGTTTCGTCACTTGCTGGAAAGCCGGTCCGGCTTCGCATCAATCTCAAACGCGCGAAGCTCTACGCCTTTCAATTCACGGCAGACTGAATGTTCGGGTTGGGGAATCATCGCGACGGCTTTCGACCTCCGCGGGGCTTGCCGGCCCCAAACTGACGTTACACCTCCCGCGCTGCATGGTATCCTTATTTGTCTGAGGTTTACGCCGACTACCCGCCTGCTGTTCCCCCCGCCACCTTCCGGATGCTGCGAGGAAATCCAGACATGACGGCCCGATGGCGAAGGTTTCCCGGTCTCATCGGAATTGGTGTCGCCAGCCTTTGCGTCATTACGGCCGCGTTCCTTGCAGCCGACGACGAAAACGACATCAACCGGACTCACTGGTCGTTCGTCCCCCTGGCCGCGCCGGCCGTTCCCGCGGTTGAGCATCCGGAACTCTCACGAAATCCGGTCGATCATTTCGTTCAGGCGGGGCTCGAAGCGAAGAAGCTTTCGCTTTCTCCGGAGGCCGATCGCGCCACACTTCTTCGTCGCCTCAGCTTCGATCTCATCGGACTGCCGCCGAGTCCCGAGGACGTGGCCGCGTTCCTCGCCGACGATTCCGACGATGCCTGGGAACGTGTGGTCGACAGGTACCTCGCCTCTCCGTATTACGGTGAGCGGTGGGGGAAGTACTGGCTCGACATCGCGGGCTATGCCGACTCCAACGGCTACTTCAACGCCGACTCCGACCGACCGCTGGCGTACAAGTATCGCGATTATGTTGTCCGCGCGTTCAATGACGACAAGCCGTTCGATCGCTTCATCACGGAACAGCTCGCCGGCGATGAGCTTTCCGGTTACGCTCCCGGCGGCGCGGTCACCGACGAAGTCGTCGATCTCCTGACTGCGACACACTTCCTGCGGAATGCGCAAGACGGCACGAGCGAGAGCGACGGGAATCCCGAAGAGCTGCGGACCGACCGCGCGACCGTCCTCGAAGGAGCAGAGCAGATTACGGTCAACTCGCTGCTTGGCCTGACAATTCAGTGTGCGCGCTGTCACGCGCATAAGTTCGAACCGATCGAGCACAAAGAATACTACCAGTTGCAGGCGATCTTCTACCCTGCGTTCCCGGCCTTCCATGAGAAGGAATGGATCAAGCCGAAGGCGCGCGTTTCACACATCGTCACACCCGCAGAGATGACGGCCTGGGAAGCAGAGAATAAAAAGCTCGACGAGAACGCGGAGAAGCTCAAACGCGATTTCGCCGCCTGGCATCGCGAACATGCTCCGCGCGGCACGGTGAAGTTTCGGGATGACTTCGACGGGACCGATGCGAAGGTCGCAACGAAATGGGAGAGCCGCGCTCCGGGGGACGACACCGACGCCGGCACGCCTCCGGTCCGTCTCGATGCGAAGGATGCACCCGGGGCGTTCATCGCAGACGGGAAGCTGCATGTCGTCGAATCGGGTTCGACCGGCGACCGCTGGCTTTGCACGCGCGAGAAGTTCGACTGGACGCCCGATCGCGAAGGCAGCTGGGTTGCCGCAACGTTCGATTTGAAAGCAGATCGCATCGACCCGAATGGTACTCCCGCGATGCGCATCGGCTATTTCATCGCCGCACACGACTTCGACGATTCGAGCGCGACCCCAGGCGGCAATGTCCTCATCGACGGAAACCCCGCCGGCGGTTCGGCCGTTCACCTCGATTATCCTGGTACCGATTCGAAAATTCTCGGCGACCTCGGGGAAACGGGATACAAGCCCGGCCGGAATCTCGGTGTTCGAGTGACGAACATCGGGAACGGAAAATTCCGGCTCGAACAGCTTGCGGATGGTGTGGCCGATGGGAAGCCGATGGAACTTGCGGCGGTCGATCTTCCCGACGGCGCATTCGCCTTCGAGTATTGCTGTGGACGAAGCTTTATTGTGGATGGCGTGGAAGTCCGCTCGGGCGATGCCCCGCCGAAAGAATTCGCTGATGCACTGGCAGCGAAACAGAAATCGCTCGCCGAGGCGATCAAACAGAATGAGACGCAGCGACGCGAGAAGCCCGGCGCGCTCGCCCTCGTCAATGACATCTGGGCCGAGCCGCATGAAGTGCATCGGCTCGAGCGGGGCGGGCATGGCGATCCGGCGGAGAAAGTCGAGCCTGCCGGATTCGCGGTGCTGTCGAGCCCGACCGAACAGATCCAGGTTGAGGCCCCGTATCCGGGAGCGAAGTCGTCCGGGCGCCGTCTGGCGCTCGCGCGCTGGTTGACGAAATCCGGTTCGCGGGCATCGAGCCTCGTTGCCCGGGTGTTCGTCAATCGGGTCTGG
>JBFWWA010000176.1:0-8511 GCA_050246455.1 Planctomycetaceae bacterium | reverse complement strand
TCTCGGCAATGAGGTCTGCGCACCGATAACAAGCGTGGGCAATTATGTGACGCAGCTCTTGCTGCCGCGCTATCGCGGGGCCGCCTTCCGTTACCAAGTGAAGGGAGTCGCGGAACTTCCCGGTGTGGCCGAGTCGGTGCAGCAGGCAATCGCCGAGCCGGGTATGCAGAAGCAAGCGACGGCCGCGCGCGTCCGAATTGAATACGAGCGCGGCGGTCGGATGTTTGAAGAGGATATTTACTGCACGCTGACCTACGCGACCGGCGGTGCACTTCCTGGTTTTCTGCAGTGGGGGCCGGAACGGATTTATTCGTTTACCGCGCCGAAAGGCGAACTCGACGCCCGCACGCCGATGTTCCAGGCGATGGCATCCAGCATGACGATCGATATCGGCTGGTACAACAAATATCGCCAGGTTGCGGCCCTCTGGGCGCAGCGGGTTCAGAATTCCATCCGCGATGCCGGTATGCTGAGCCGCTACATTGCACAGATCAACAATGAGATCACGCAAATCAATCGCGAGGCGTGGGAGAATCAGCAACGGACGATGGACCGTGTCAATCGCCAGTTTGTGAACTACATTCGAGGAGTCGAGGAGTATCAGAGTCCGTATTCGAACTACACGGTTCAACTTCCGTCCGGGTATCAGCACGTCTGGGCGAACCGCTTCAACGAGTACTATCTGTCGAATTCCCCGAGCTTCAATCCGAATGAGCATTCGAACCAGCAATGGGTCGAACTGAATCGCGTACCCGGATAGGCATCACGATCGGTTTGGAGTCGAAAATTGTCGGCATTCCGCGAGCGAGATAGAATCCGTGTGGTATTTCCCGCCGCACGGTGACATGCAAGGGGCCCGCTCTTGAATGATTTTCGATTCCGAACTCGATCGTTCTGGATTGCATCGATCTTGGTTGTCGTTGAGCTGAGTCAGTTCGGGTTGGCGGCCGAGTCAGGGAATCGATGCGACCTGGTTGTGTATGGAGCGACGCCGGGCGGAATTGCCTGTGCCGTGCGCGCGGCTCGGGAAGGGCTGACGGTGCAACTCGTCAGTCCCTCGAAGCACGTGGGCGGAATGCTGTCGAGCGGACTGAGTACCATGGACACGCTCTATAATGGGTCTCGCGCACCTATTTACGACGAGCTTCGGCACGCCATCTACAACCATTACCGCGCAGAATACGGCGAGAATTCTCCGCAGTCTGCGGCCACTCAGCCGGGGCATCCGAAGACGCGCTATGAAGCGCATGTTGTCGAACGGCTCTTCGAGACGATGCTCGCGGCCGAGACACGGATCACGGTTGCGCGGGGGCACTATCCGGTCGAGATCGCGCGGGATGGGGGCCTTCTGCGATCGGTCCGCTTTCGAGCGATCGAGGGCGTTGGCGTTTTCACAGTATCCGCAGATGCTTTCGCGGATTGTTCGTACGAAGGAGACCTAGCGGCCGTCGCGGGCGTTCCTTGCCGCATCGGCCGTGAGGCGGCGAGCGAGTTTCAAGAAAAGCACGCCGGCATCATCTACATGCGTAAGGTGAATTGGCCGCCGCCACAGATTCGGGATGCAGCAGTTGCCTATGAGCGGACTCTCAACCTGTTCCAGTACGACGCGTGGTACGAGAAGATCGAGAATGCAAGCAGCGGCGAAGCACATCCTTCCGTCCAGGGATATAACATGCGGACGATCGTGACCAACGATCCATCCAACCGCATCCCTGTCGAGAAACCGGCGAACTACGATCGAAATCATTACTTGAAGTTCGGCGCGGGAAACCCGAAAGGGCCTGGGCTCGGCATGCCGAATCGGAAGTTCGGGCTCAACGAGCCGAAGCTCATCGGCGAGCAGGATCCGTACGTCGAGGGGGACTGGGAAGCGCGCCGTCTCGTCACAAAGAAGCATTGCGACGCAACGCTCGGACTCCTTTACTTCCGGCAGAATGACCCGTCGATTCCGGAATCCGTTCGCGAACTGTGGAAGGAGTTCGGGCTTCCGAAGGATGAGTTCGCCGATAACGGCCACATGCCGTATGAGATCTATGCACGTGAGACGCGGCGCATCATCGGTCGCGAAACATTTACCGAGAACGATGCGCAACTCGCGCCGAAAGGCAAGCGGGCTCCTCTCCACGCGGACAGCATCAGCATCACCGAATGGTTTCTCGATTCGCACGCCTGCACCCCGCGCGAAGTCGAAGGGAGCGAACCGGAGGGAATGGTGATGCTCAAGAACCAGACGTTTCCGGGGCAGGTGCCGTTCCGCACATTACTACCCCAGCAGTACGACAACCTGCTCGTGCCGGTCTGCCTTTCCGCGACGCATGTCGGCTGGGGGACAATCCGGCTGGAGCCGACCTGGATGAGCATCGGCGAAGCCGCTGCCGTCGCCGTCGCGATGGCGAAAGCGGCGAAAACGAGCCCGGCCAGAATCGATACCGACCTCCTAGCACAAAATCTGGCCGAGCGGCGATTCCTGCTTTCGTTCTTCAACGACGTTGAAAACGCGGAATCGAAAGCGTGGTATCCGGCTGTTCAATATCTCGGGGCGCGCGGCTATTTCGGATCCTACGACGCGCGGCCAGAGCGGCCTCTGACCGGTCCGCTTGCGAGCGCCTGGGTCGAGCTGACTGGCCGGCTCCTGCGTGGCGAGGCGGTGAGTCTGGAGTTGAGCCTGGCGGCAGAGCAGAAGCCGGGCGATGAGGTCACCGCCATCGTGTTGGCCTCAATGATTGCGCGGGAGATCAAGGTGAATCCCGAACTGGTGACGCAGCAACTGGACGCGTTGGAAATTGCGCGTGAAAAGCCGATCTCCCGGGGAGACGGATGCCGGTTGGTAACGGTCGTTCTCTCGCTTGGCAAACCGAAATAGCGGGATCAGACCGAGGCGTCGGCCGAGTTGTCGTGAGTCGGCTCGTTCGCGGAGCGAATGATGTCGTCTCGAGTCACGATCCCGATGATGCGGGCTTCGCTGTCGCATACGGCGAGATGATGGATGTGGCAGTCCTCCATCAGTTGAGTCGCTTCTTCGGTCGTGGCGTCCTCCGGCAGTGATACGATGCGGGCATTGACGCTGCGGATGTCGGCCCCCGGATCGCACTTTCCGCTCGACATCACCTGAGCGACGCGAGTCTGTTCCACCGGCAGGCCGGCATTGAGCACTCGTTGTTCAATGTCGTCATCAGTGATCGCTCCAATACAGATCTCATCGTGAGTGACCGGCAGAAAGCCGACGTCCGCGTCACGCATGAGTCGGAGCGTTTCCTCAATGGTGGTATCCGCATTCACGATGAGGGGCGGAGTCGACATCACGTTTTTCAGCAGCATTGGAGATCACTCCCTTCGACGTGCATCAGGGGAATATGCTGAGAGGACTCGCCGCGGTCGGCGGCGCCGGGTCGGGCGGCGAGTCGCCTCATCCGCCAGGTTTCAGGATCGCGCGGCGTCAGCGTTCACGAATCCTTCCGCAACGTGGGTCAGAATCTTGTCGGCGTTTCCTTCTTCGTCGAGAGTTTCCTGCAGGAGTGCGGCCACTGAATTCAGTCCGAGTCGCCGTGCGAAGGTGCGTGCACATCCGTAACCGGCAATTTCATAATGCTCAACGCGCTGCGCGGCGGCGATGAGTGCGGCATCCTTGACTTCAGGATCGCCGTCCAGGCCGATGATCTCTTCGCCTTCCGCAATCAGACCTTCCATGGCTTCACAGGTCTCGCCTCCGGGCTCCTTGCCGAGCAGGCTGAAGATTTCCTGCAGACGGTTCTTCTGCTGGCGAGTCTCCGCGAGGTGAGTTTGAAAAGCGCTCTTCAGTTCCGAATTCGATGCCGCTTCCGCCATTTTCGGCAACGCTTCGAGCAGCTGATCTTCGGCACTTTCCAGATCTCGCAGTTGCATGACCAGCACATTCTCGAGATTGTCCAAAGTCATTTCCGAACCGAGCATCTTTGAGAACCACGAAGACATTGTCTGACTCCTCAACTGGTGTTTCCGGTTTCATCGACCCGCGAAGGGACCGCCTCACGAACGTGCAATTCCTATTCCATGCACTCGATGCCCGGGTCCGCTAGGTGGGACGGCGCGCGGCGGCAAGCACGTTGAGCCACGTCATGGTGAAATGGGGTTGGTTGAGCAGACAGGAATCGCTCGTCGGGTCGATCAGCCGTTCGAATTCCGACTGCAGCACCCTGCTCAGATGCGGCGCGATGCGATCGCGCAATCGCTGGAGATGCAACAGCAGGAACTTCTTCAGATCGGGCCCAAGTGGCGCAGCGCGATCGATCGCAATGGTCCGACAGGTCGCCGGTTCGAGACCGGCGGCGGCGAGCGTCGCAGGCAAGCGGCGCCCGATGTAATACCTCGCGGGAACCGTCTCCGCCGCCAGGGCCTGGAATTCCGCTGCTCGAATTGCGATTTCCAGGGAACTTGGCCACGGAAGCAGAAGTTGATGAAGCGAATCGTTTTCGAGAATCGCCACCATTCCCCCGGGTCGGACGATATTCCCCATTCGCCGGAGTGCATCGACGGGATCCTCGAACGACATGAGACTCTGCGCGCACCACACCAGATCGCAGGCTGCGGTACAACGATCGAGTGCGGAAATGTCTCCGCGATAGAAATGGACGTTGCAGGCCGGACTCAGTTTCCGTATTCGGGAAGTCGCGGTGTCGAGGTATTCGGCATTGTGATCGACGGCGATGATGAGACCGTCCGCACCAAGCGATTCGGCGAACAGCCCGAGATAAAACCCGTCGCCGCAGCCGATATCGGCGACGCGCGAGGACGTCGTGAACGGAAGTGAATGGATCATCGACCTCAACTCCTGTGCGAACGCGCGATGAAAGGCATCGAGTTCGGACGCATAGTGCGGAAGTTCGTCGGTCGATTCGGGCCGAAGTCCGGCACCCTCGGATGCGCCGTCGGGCAGGGCAGAGGCCGTTTGAAACGTCGTGCGGGACATCAGGACGGGTCGATATTCAAAGCATGGACGGTGAAGGGTTGTGTGCCACAAGCTCGGGATCGGAGTCGGTACTGGGGAGCGGCGAGATGTTCCAGCGCTGATAGGGAGCCAGCACACTCCCCTGTTCGAACCTGGACGATCCGTCCTCATTCCGGCGGAGTGTCGCCCAGCCGACATACGCCCGCAACTGCTGCTCGGAATCGAAAGTGGCCACGAGCCGCTGGTTCTCTCCGCGCTTGGATCCATAGAGGTAATACATCGCGATGGTCTCCTGACCTGTTTCGAGTCGATAAAAGACAATGCATATGGCATTCCACTTGCGGTGGAAGTTGCCGAGTGATTTGTGAGGTGCTCGAAGGTTGCTCATCAGCCGGTCTGGTCTCGCGGAAACCATGCGAGGAGAATCGGCAGTCAGGCGGGATTGACAGCCGCAGGAGGAGTTTTGAAATGAAAGCGGAAAAAGGACTCAGCTCCAGACACTGCAAGCCGTGTCACGGCGAAACCGAGCCGGTTCCCCTTTCGGAAGCGGAAGCGAAATTAACGAGTCTCCGGGGTTGGAAGCTGACGGATGGCGGAAAGGCGATTCGCCGAGAATGGACCGTGAAGGACTTCGCGGAAGGAATGCAGTTTCTCAACAGGGTTGCTGAGATCGCGGAGGAGGAAGATCACCATCCCGATCTGTGTCTCGAGAATTACCGCGACGTTGCAATCGTCCTTTCGACGCATGCCATCCGCGGACTTTCCGACAACGATTTCATTATGGCCGCAAAAATCGACGAATTGCCGGTCGAGCTGTGGCGGCGGTAATCTGAACGCCTGGAGAGTCGGCATCGCGACCCGCGACGAAAAGACTCCGCCGCGGGTTTCGCCCTGCAGTCGATGTCACTGCTCGTCGTCGTAAGGCGCGAGCCCGCCGTACGCCGGTCCGTCGAGCACCTGTCCGTGCGCGTCGAACCTTGACCCGTGGCAGGGGCAGTCCCAGGTCCGCAGCACTCCATTCCAGGAGACGATGCACTTGAGGTGCGGACAAACTGCGGAGAGCCGCGTGAGCCGGCCCTGTTCGTCCCGATAGACAGCGAGTTTCGTCGTCCCCTGCCGAATCACGGCGCCGCAGTTACAGGGAATTTCCTCTTCGGAACCGACGTCACCCCCCGTCAGCCAGGAGCCATACTCCTTCGCCACGTTGAGGTTCTCCTTGGTGAAGTCGCCGATGGCTCCGGGAGTCTTTCGAGATGGTTCATAGAGCGATTCCCACCGATTCTCCCGACCGAGAATGAGATCGGAGATGAGAATCCCGGCGATGGCGCCGTGGGTCATTCCCATTCCCGAATCTCCGGTGGCAATATATACGTTGTTCTGATCCATCGGATTTCGTCCGATGAAGCCCAGCCCGTCCATGGTTTCCATCACCTGGCCGGACCAGCGGAATTCGGTCCCTTCCATCATTGGAAAGCGGCGGCGGGCCCATTGTTCGAGTCGTTGAAATCGCTCCGGACCGTCCGATGCCTGTCCGCACTTGTGGTCTTCTCCGCCGATGATGAGCGTGTCGTTGTCGTCGCCGACTGAACCACGCTGCAACCGGACGTAATGGTACGGATCGAGAGTGTCCCAGTAGAGACCGAACGGTACGGATCCACGCGGGACGCGAGTCCCGATCACGTAGGTCACATACGGCGCCTGCTTGGTGTGCATCGCGATCATGTCGTTGATGGGCGTATTGGTGGCGACAAAAATCGCGCCCGCGCGCACCGTGGCGCCATGTTCCGTTCGGACGTACGCATCTGTTCCGCCAGCAATCTCTTTGGCGCGCGTCGAACCATAGATGCGGCCGCCGCCGCGGATAATGGCATCCTTCAACCCCACGAGGTACTTCAGGGGATGAAACTGCGCCTGGTTTGCGAATCGAAGGCAGCGGCCTGTATCGAAATCCGCCCAAGGAGCACTGGAGAGTTGCGAAACATCCACGCCGGAGCGCAGGGCCGCTTCGTATTCCTGACTGAGAAGATCCTGCCCATTCTCGTCGCCGGCTATCAAGTATCCGTCGAGTCTCTCGAAGTCGCACTCGATTCGCTCGACGCGGAGAATCTGTTCAATCGAATCGATGGCGGCGGCATGACTCTGACCGGCCAGCTTCGCTTTTGCCTGGCCGTGCAGACGTTCCATTTCGACAAAACGATCGTCGATCGCGTTTGACAGATGTGCCGTGGTGAGTGCTGTCTGTCGCGCGCCGATTTCGGCCGCTTCGATCACGACGACGGACTTGCCGGCTTTTGTCAGATGATAAGCCGTCGAGAGTCCTGAAATTCCCGCACCGACAACGCAGACATCCGCGGTGGTGCCGCTCGACAGCATCGGCTGTTGCGGGATTTCCTGTGTCGCGGACCAGATCGATTCCGTGGCAATGGCAGTCGCGGTCGGGGTGCGGGTCATGGGAATGCGCTCCGTAAGTAGTCGACCACTTTGTTCGGAGCAGGTTTAATGCCGCCGGTTGCAATTGCGGTCGAGATTGCCGCACCCCGACGGCGCACCAATTGCAGGTGCATGAACGTGAGAAATGTCTTCGATCTCACTCGCGTGGTCGGCGATGAATCGCGCTGAGCGCTCATTGACCGCTTAGTCGAGGTGAAGGGAAAGATCGAGATATCAAGAACTCTGAATGGGAGGATCGGAAATGCCCGCTTGTGATCTCTGCGGAAACGAATATCACGACGCGTTCACGGTTACGGTGGGGGGCAGCAAGCACACTTTTGATTGTTTCGAGTGTGCGATTCATGTCCTCGCCCCAAGTTGTGCGCATTGCGGCTGCAAGGTGATCGGCCATGGAGTTGAACACGAGGGGGCGATCTTCTGCTGCGAGCATTGCGCGAAGCACGTTGAAGCACGGGTTTGAATGTGACAACGCGAAACGGCAATTCCCATCGGTGAGGTTGACCCATGGTATCGCGCAAGAAGACGAAGAGTCTGGAAGAGCGAGGTTCAGAGCAGATCGACAACGTGACGCAACAGCGTCCGATCGAGAATGCCCCGTCCGAGCAACAAGTCTGGATGACGCCGAACAAGGGGGATCAGGCGGGCCGAAGCGCCGGGGTGCGTGCGAAATCAACCACTGGCGCGTTCACGGGAAAACAGCGGCGTCGTCCGAAGAAGAGTGGCTGAGTCAGCCGACGAATCTCCGGCGACGGTTTCAATCGGCGGGTCGCGCGGAGTCGCGATCAATCGCCGTTCGGGCACCAGAATTTACAACTCGTCAGCGATCGGATGCGCTCGTTCGGGACGCTTTCGCATCCGGCACTCCGATATTCAGCGACACCTTGGGGGATTCTTGTTTCCTGCAGAAGGAGAAGGCTATGAAGAGACTGCTAATGGCTGAACTGACGACGTTGTCGGTCCTCGGACTGTTCCTCTTTGAAGCACCTCAGCCGACTCAGGCAGGATTCTTCTCGAGAGACTGCGGAGGCAATGGTGGTCATTGGGGCCGGGGGCGCAGCCGCTTCAGTTTCTTCCGGCATCGCGACCGCGATTGCGGCGGATTGCGCGACAATGATTGTGATTGCGGCGGCGATCAC
>JBFWWA010000175.1:0-8512 GCA_050246455.1 Planctomycetaceae bacterium | reverse complement strand
GAGGCGTTCGTGCTCGTCTTCATCGTGGTTCTGGTCTTCCTGCAGAACTGGCGGGCGACGATCATTCCCATGGTGGCGGTACCGGTTTCGCTGATCGGCACCCTGGGTGTCATGGCGCTACTCGGTTTTTCGCTCAATAACCTCTCGCTGTTCGGACTGGTCCTGGCAATTGGAATTGTCGTCGACGATGCAATCGTCGTTGTCGAGAACGTCGAGCGATGGATGGCGCAGGGACTTTCGCCGCGCGATGCGAGCCGTAAGGCGATGGACGAGGTGACCGCGCCGGTCATCGCCATCAGCCTGGTGCTTTGTGCCGTGTTCGTGCCGACCTCTTTCATGGCCGGTATCAGCGGCGAATTCTACAAGCAGTTCGCCCTCACCATTGCCGCCTCCACGGTGATTTCCGCGTTCAACTCGCTGACATTGAGCCCCGCGCTGTGTGCGCTTCTTCTCAAATCTCATGGACACGGAGAAGGGCACGGCGCCGATGCACACGCTCATCGGGAGGCATTGCCGCCGCTCGGAGTCGCCATCATCTTTGGACTCATCGCCTACGCGTTTCTCACGCCGATGCTGGCCCATCTCTTCGGCGTCGAAATCCCCCACGAAGCGGGTCACGGCGGTCACGGCCCGACGGCGCCGCTCTGGTTCCGCGCGCTGGTGTTCGTGGCGGGAGCGGTTGTCGGATACTTCATCAGCCGCCCGATCAATTATCTCTGCATCAAGTTCTTCGATCTTTTCAACTGGGCGTTCGACATCACGATCAAGGGATACGGCGGAATCGTCGGGCTGCTCCTTCGGACATCGGTCATTGCGCTGCTCGTTTATGCCGGCCTGATCTGGATGACCTATTACAGCTTCACCGTCGTTCCGATCGGATTCATTCCGGAGCAGGACAAAGGCTACCTCGTCTTGAATGCGCAGTTGCCGGAAGGGGCGAGTCTCGACCGAGCCGACCAGCTTGTCCGTAAACTCAGCAAGATCGTCCGCGAGACGGAGGGGGTCGGGCACACAATCGATCTCGCCGGCTATTCCACAATTTTGAGTACGAACATCAGCAACACCGCCGGCATGTTCATCATTCTCAAGCCGTTCGAAGAACGGGCCGGCAAGCCGGAATTGAGCGCGCCGCAAATCACCGCTGCTCTGCGGAAGAAGTTTGCGGAGATTCAGGAAGCGCAGGTGGCAATCTTCGGCGCTCCCCCGGTCGAAGGTTTGGGAAGCACCGGTGGATTCAAGCTGCAAGTGAAGGACACGCGCGGCGCCGGTCTGCGTGCCTTGCAAGGAGCGGTTCAGAACTTTGCCGATGAGGGGCGCGCCCAGCCGCAGCTCTCGGGCTTGTTTTCGACGTTCAGCGTTTCGCAGCCTCAGCTGTTTGTCGATATCGACCGAGAGAAGGCCAAGGCACAGAACGTCTCGCTCGACGAAATTCACACCACGCTCCAGACCTATCTCGGTTCGCTTTATACCAACGACTTTTCATTCCAGAGTCGCAACTGGCAGGTGAATGTGCAGGCCGACCCGAAGTATCGAATCCGGACCGAGGATATCGGCCGGCTGGAGGTGCGTAACGGAAGCGGAGAACGTGTTCCGCTGCGAACGCTCGCAACTGTCAAGAACACGAGCGGACCCGCCATTGTGAACCATTACAACCAGTTCCCCTCGGCTGAACTCTCTGGGAACACCGCACCCGGCGTCAGCTCAGGACAGGCAATTACGCTCATCGACGGGATGTCGTCGACGTCTTTGCCGTCAACCATGGAGCATGAGTGGACGGAGCTGACGTATCAGCAGATTCTCGCCTCGAAAGACGTGCTCACCAAGCTGGCGTTTCCGCTCGGCGTTGTCTTTGTGTTCCTGGTGCTGGCCGCTCAGTACGAGAGTTGGGCGTTGCCGCTCTCAATTATTCTGATTGTGCCGATGTGTATTCTGGCCGCGCTGACGGGAATCTGGCTTGTGAATCTCGACAACAACATTTTCGTGCAGATTGGATTAGTCGTGCTGATCGGTCTCGCGGCGAAAAACGCGATTCTTATTGTCGAGTTCGCTCGGCAGTTGAAAACCGAAGGAAAACCTCGATTCGAGGCGACGGTCGACGCCTGCCGCCTTCGTCTCCGGCCGATTTTGATGACGTCTTTCGCGTTTATTCTCGGTGTCGTTCCGCTCGTTCTCGCAAAGGGAGCCGGCGCCGAGATGCGTTTCACGCTGGGAACCGCGGTGTTCAGTGGAATGCTCGGCGTCACCATCTTCGGGATTTTCCTGACGCCGGTGTTCTATTATGTCATCGACTGGCTGACCGATCGCCGGACGGAGACTCCGTCGGAAGGTACGGCTCAGACGGATTCTCCCGTAAAACAACCGTCGAACTCTCCCGCGTAACTGACGGATCTCCGACTCGTTCTTTGTGCGAGGGCGATCGAGTCCTCGACGGCCCGATGAGACGACCTGTATGAACTCGCCGCCCGATCGCGGATCGACTCAGATGCCGCGACTTGAAAAAACTGTGAACGAGTTCATGCCGACGGCCATGGTTTCGGGAGAGACCCTGCGATCGAGTGCCGGACAGTCGCGGTCCGTTACGGCGGGAATGGTCGTCAGCTTTGCGAGCGATACGACGCAGCTGCTGCGGAACCGGCTTGCGGCCGTCGCCATCATTCTGGCCGTCTTCTATTTTGTTCGCTTCCTCTTCAGTCTCGCCTATCCGGACTCCGGCGAAGGTCATGCCGGCACGACGTTTGCAATTCGCGTAGTGCTGTCAATTGCGGTGTTGTCGGTCGTCATGAGCCGGCTGTCCCTCACGCTGCGCAACCTGCGCGTCATCGAGTACATATTCTTCGGAGTGCACACGGCGATCATTCTCCACAACGTGTATTCCATCACGGGTGAGATGATCGCAGCGGGAGATCCGACCTCCGCCATTGCTCTCGGGAAGAACTGTCTGGTTCGAATGCTGACGCTGATGATGCTTTACGGCGTTCTGATCCCGAACGATCCGCGAGTTGCCGCGCGGACAATTTCCGCGATGGCCGCCGGACTTGTCGGTGTGCTGGTGCTGCTGCGATACCAGTTGTTCGATCAGTCCGAGGTCGCCAGACAGGTCGTTGGTGGCGAGATCGCGCTCTCGAATGCACTGTATGTGATTCTCGGGGCAGGGGTCTCGATTTTCGCGGCCCATGTTCTCAATCATCTGCGCCGCGAGCTGTGCGATGCGAAGCAACTCGGCCAATACCGGCTTGGAACGAAGCTTGGCGAAGGGGGGATGGGAAAGGTCTACATGGCCGAGCACCGGCACTTGAAACGCCCCTGTGCAGTCAAGCTGATCTCTCCCGACCTGCAGTCGAACGCGGTGGCGCTGGCGCGTTTCGAGCGTGAGGTTCAGTCCTCCGCGAAATTATCGCATCCAAATACCATCGAGATCTTCGACTACGGCCGTGCGGAGGACGGAACGTTCTACTATGTGATGGAATACCTTCCCGGCATGAGTCTGTGGGATCTCGTCACGCAGTACGGTCCGACGTCCCCCGGCCGGGCCGTGTACATTACGCGGCAGGTCTGCAAGTCGCTGTCGGAAGCCCATCGTATGGGAATGGTTCACCGCGATTTGAAGCCGAACAATATCCACCTGGCGAATCTTGGCGGAGAGTACGACGTCGCGAAGGTGCTCGACTTCGGATTGGTCAAATGGAACGCGGACCCCGAAGCTCCCCAGCTGACGGCCGAGCACTCGGTGAGCGGAACACCTCTTTTCATGTCGCCGGAGCAGGCGACCGGACGGCGGGATATCGACGGTCGGTCCGATCTCTACGCACTTGGGGCGGTACTCTACTTCCTGCTGACGGGCAAGCCGCCGTTTGAGGGAAATAACGCCATCGCGATACTCGTTGCTCATGCATCGCAAGCGGCTGTCCCGCCGTCACAGCTCAATCCGGAGATTCCAGACGATCTCGAAGCGGTCGTCCTGAAGTGCCTGGCGAAGAACGCCGTCGACCGCTTTCAGGACGCGCGGGAACTCGGCGATGCCCTCGCTGCCTGTGCCTGTGCAGCCGATTGGAATGAGTCTGCTGCGGAATCATGGTGGGCGGCCCAGAGCAACAGCGAACTCAGCCCCACAGGTCCGATCGCCAGTTAAATCCTTCGATCGATTGACGCTTTCCGGGCAGGATGAAAGCGTTGGGAGTCTGAAGCGGGCCGGATCAGTAGCGAAGCGACGTCTGAAGGTAGACTTGCGTCGCGTCGTCTCGGGGGACTGTGCGGTCGATGTACGAGCCGTACCAGAACCACGAGTAACCGGCCTGGATATCGAAGTTCGGGTTGAAAGCGTACGTGCCGTAGACGTCGAGCGCATCGCCGACGGAGTGGCCGTTGCCCGGCGCGCCGAACCTTGCTCCCGCGACGTTGTAGACGACGTCGTTATCGGACGCGAGCTGGAAGACATGATAGCCGGTCGTTAACGTCGTTTTCGTCGTTGGCTTGAGGTCGCACTGCAGCGAATAGTCGTACAGGTTCTGTCCACTCAAGTTGTCGGTGAGTCCCCAGTAGGCATGTCCGAGGGGAAACAGAACCGTGAACGTATTCGTCGTGCCATCGTTGGCATCGACGTCGCCCGATCCGTAGTAGAAAAGTCCGCTGATGCGCGGCGACCAGGGCAGGGCTTTCCAGGTGTGTCCGAGGATGGCGGTTGCGAAACCGGCCTGCACGTCCTGACCGTTGTCCTCGCCGAACTGATAGGCCGCTTCGATGTCCATGTCCCAGACACGTCCCGCGTCGGTCGGCATCAGCTTCGTGTAGCGAGCGCCCATCGTGTGGCGATCGCCATCCGCCTTCGCGACCACCGGCTCATTGTCGTTGAGCCACAACCAGTAGCATTCAACGTTCGTATTCTCGATGGCCGTGTACGTCCAGTAGGCGCCGCTGAACCAGACTTCGCGGTTCGGGTCGTCGAAGCGATTGACGTACTTGGGGAACGGCGTGAAGTTCGTTGCGGAATTGAGCGGATTCACGGCGAAAAGGTCGAGCTTCCAGTCCTGATCCTTGACGAGATATCGGAAGCCCTCGAAGTTTCGCCGCGTGTTCGCCCAGTCGAGCGGCGAGACGAGCCGCTGTCGGCCGAACAGAAGTTCCTGTCGGCCATACCGCAAGGTCTGCGTCTGTTCGCCATCGTCGAAGAGCTTGAGATCGACAAATGCGTTCAGCAGATCCCAGCGATTCTCATCGATTCCGACGGGCGGAAGTTCCTCGCCGAACATGTCGGCATGAATTCCTTCGACGTAGAAGCGGAGATGTTCCCCGGCTTTCAGATCGAAGTACTGTCGCCAGCGCCACAACTGTTGATCGGTTTGTCCCGGTCCTCCGGGCTGCAGGCGGTTGTCCTGATTGATGTAGCGATGGCGAATTTCGCCTCCCGCAGAGAACACAAAACTGGTTTCGCACAACGAGAACGGAATGAGCTTCCACTCCTCGCCCAGGATCGGATCGTGGCAGGGATCTTTCTTGTAGGAGAAGTCGTTATCGAAGAAGAGAGGCTTGTACGGGCCCGTGTTTGGAAGAGTCTTCGGCCCGGGGAAAACCGTCGGCGCTTTCTTGGCGGGCGCGACCGTTTGCGGAGGGGCCGTGAACAATGTCTCGCTCGAAACGGATTCCATGGAAATGAAATCCGGACTCTCGTGCGGCGATTCGACGGAAGGATCGATCCCGGACCAGTCGTCTGCCTTGAGCGACGAACTGCAATTCAGAATGCCGCAGAGGATAATTGCAGATAGCGAAACGAATTGCCGCATAGCGACTTTAGCCGCGAAGTCCGTAAAGCGTACTTGGTCCATCCAGCAGTCAGGGTCTCCCTGTGACAGGAGTTACCGCTCAAATCTATCGGTGATCGATCCCTCACAGTTGCCACTTTGCGCCCATTCCGTACACCGAAAACGTCCAATTCCATCCCTGGGGACCGTGATTTCCGGAATGTCGGCACATTTCTCACAACCGGCACAGACTGAAGGCGACGGCGTTGGAAATCGAACGACGTTCCAGTCCGCACGGGAACTTGAAGCGAGAGGAGCACCTGTTAATTCGGCAATCGCCTGTCGCCATCCATCAAAGTCTTCCTAAACTTCCAAGTCTTCGGGACCGATAAAATCATTACCGTACGGCAGAAGATGGCATTGAATCCTGAAGGACGAGAGTCGAACTTTGAGGGCTCTTGCGGCAAAAACTGCGCGGTTTTGGCTGTTGCTCGTTTGCTGCTTCAGCGGCGGCGAACCGCTGTTTGCGCAGGTGGATGAAGCCGCCCCGGTTCAATTCGACGAGGGGCCTGGTACCGAAGAGCAATCCCACGCTGCACTTGTCGACGCCAGCGTTTCGACAGAATTCAACGATTTGTCCGTAGGTCAAGGATTTGGCACGTTCGAATCCGGATACGACAACGGAATCTACTTGAGGCTGTTGCGCGGCGACGATTCGTTTGAGCTCAAGACGAACCTCCGCTCACAGTTTCGAGTGGTCTCGTTCAGTCCCGATGCGGAGTCCTGGACTGACAATGCCGGTGTCGTCCGGCCGATCGAGGATCGCCAGAACTTCGACGTCGAGCGACTTCGAATCGTCCTGTCGGGTCATGCCTTTACGCCGGAACTCAAGTACTTCCTGCAGATGGATGGCGACACCGACAGCCAGCATGTCATCTCCGTCCTTGACGGGTGGGTCGGTTGGCATTTCTCGGACGCGTTTGAGGTCCAGGCCGGCAAACGGAAGGTGCCGGGTACCCGCAACTGGTTGCTGGGTGCGTTTGATACACGACTTGTCGACCGCCCGTTCGCGAACGAGTTCTTTCGTCCGAGCCGTACAACAGGAGTCTGGTTCGTCGGAGATCCCACGGAAACCACGCACTACGAACTGATGGTCGGTCAGGGATACAACACCGAGGGGCTGACACCTTCACAATCCGGCAACGACTTTGCCACGGGTGGCTCAGTCTGGTGGGACGTTACAGGCAATTACGGACCCGGTCGGCCGATGGATTTTGAGATACACGACGAGCTTGCCGTCCGAATTGGAACGTCAATGGTATTCTCCAACGAGGGAACTCCTGGAAGACAATTGGAAGAAGCCGACTTTCTGCGGCTGACCGACGGAACGCGCCTGACGCAGACCGACGCACTGGCGCCCGGCGCCACGGTGGAAAGCTTTAATGTGGCATTGCTCGCACTCGATGCCGCGTTCAAGTATCGCGGATGGAGCGCGAACGGTGAGTACTTCTTCCGCGACATTTCCGATCTCGCCGCCGATTTGCCCGTACCAGACGTCGGAGTTCAGCAGGGGTTCTACGTGGAAGGGGGATTCTTCCTGCTTCCACAGCAACTCGAATTGAATTCGCAGATGGCGTATGTCACCAGCAAGTTCGGGGATCGAACCAGCTATGCGGCCGGCGTTTCTTACTATCCGCGCAGATCTCAGTATCTCAAATTGACGATCGATGCGACGGTCATCGACGGAAGTCCGGTCAACAGCACCGGCAGCGACATTCTCGTCGGGGACGACGGTCTCCTGATCCGGACTCAGTTCCAGGCTTTATTCTAAGCCTCATCGACGCCGCGGCCGCACACCTCGCGTCGTCTCATCGACAGGTCCCGCCAGTTCCGAGGTGCCGTCGTCGATTCATTCTGCGGGGCTGAGGATGACAGCCGGCCCCCTCATGGGGCAACCAGGTCGGCCGGTCGAGTTCGTGAACCGAAACGAATTCAGTTCCGGCTCAACTCCGCCCATGCTCTACCGGATCCGTCGCGACGGTCCGGCTTCGGACATTTCCCCGGCTTCGATGAGACCAGCGAAAATAGCGAGGTGAGTTTTCCGACTTTGCCGGTTTGTACAGGGGCCAATTTGGAGATCGGGGGATTTCAGCGGTCCGGTCAATCCGCTGGTGAGGGATTCTCGCTTCCTGCCGATTCTTAAGATTGTGGACCCGAGCGGAGATGCGAGACATTCGCATCTGATGCTCCCAGCCCGATGCCGATGGTTGTAGTGCTTGATCTCGGAAAATAGGTCATCCGTATTCGACCAGGCAATCACGGCAAATCGACGGCAACGGCATTGGGGCTGTTTCGCTGGCTGCCATTCCCGCGCGCTCCCGAAGGATCGGAATATGCTCAAAATCTCCGCGAGATCATGCCTGCTGATGGCGGGCCTGATACTTTCGTGTCGACCGATTTCAGCACAAGAATCCGTGTCGGAAATCGCCGTCGGCGCCTCCGGTAGCTGCGATTCCGTCTGTGAGCAGCAAACCTGCTGCGATGATTCCTCGATTCTCGAAAGCGATTGCGGCATCTGCTGCGGTCCCACGCTGACGGGGGATTGGTGCGGAGTCCGCTCCTCGATGCAGGAGAGCGGCGTTACCTTTGCAGGCCGATCGACACACTTCGGCTTCGCTGTTGACGGTGGTGTCAATTCACCATTTGTTCCTCCGGTATTCGGCCAGGGAGATTCGTCCGCCTACACCGGTCGCGGCGAATACGATTTCCTTTTTAAT
>JBFWWA010000174.1:0-8558 GCA_050246455.1 Planctomycetaceae bacterium | reverse complement strand
CGCCGTCTCCGCTTCTTCGAAGACCGCCGCCGCAACGCCCGCCTGCTCGAGCTCGTCGCGCTCACGCAGATAGTGTGCTCGCACAAAGACGCGCGCCGACGAATTGAGGTGGTTGGCCGCTTCCACAATGGCAAGTCGATCTGCGGAATGAGGAAGCGTCACCACGAGGTACGATGCATGACGCATCCCCGCCTGCTCCAGGATCGATTCGTGCGATGCATCGCCGAAAATGGCTGCGAGCTTCTGCGACGTCAGCTCGGAAACCGTGTCGAGATTCAGATCGATCACCACGACGGCTAGCCCCGCGTCTTGCAGAAGTCGATGCACAGTTCGTCCGACTGGCCCAAAGCCGACGACAATCGCGAGGCGATCGCCCGCGTCACGATGCTGTTCGATCTGTGCCGTTGCAGCCAGGTTCGTGTTCAGGAGGCGACGCTCCGCGCGTCCGTTGAGAAGGCTCCACAATCGGGGTCGACGTCGCAGCCAGTTCTCAATATCCGGCAGGGCCCGGAAGAGCAGCGGATTGACCGTAATCGAAATAATTGCCGCGGCCACAAGCACGTTGTGTCCGAGTGCCGGCATCAATTGATGCTTCCCCGCGAGCTCCGAAAGAATGAAGGAGAACTCTCCAATCTGTGCCAGGCCGAGCGCCACCGTCAGCCCGATGCGGACCGAATGACCGAGCACCGCGACCACGATCAGCGCCGCGAGCGGTTTTGCAATCAGAATAACGGCGAGCGCTGCGAGGATCATCAGAGGTTCATGGATGATGAACATCGGGTCGAACAGCATCCCGACAGAGACGAAGAAAAGCACTGCGAAGGCATCGCGCATCGGCAACGCATCGGCGGCCGCCTGATGGCTCGCCGGAGATTGTGCCACCACCATGCCCGCCAGGAATGCTCCCAATGCCATCGATGCGCCGAAAAAGACGTACGAACCGGCCGCAATTGCGATCGAAAAAACCAGAACCGTCAAAGTGAACAGCTCGCGTGAACGAAGCCTCGCCACACGCAGCAGAAGCCACGGAATGAGGCGCGACCCGGCGAGCATCACGATCGCCACCAGAATCGACAGCTTCAACGCCGAGATTCCGAGAGCAGTCCACAGGCCCGTCGAAGTCCCACCTTCCTCTGCAGAACTCCCATTGGCCGCCAGAACGGGGATCAGAACCAGCACGACGACTGTGAAGATGTCTTCGACGATCAGCCAGCCGACGGCGACATGGCCTTGTGGGGAATTGAGCGATTCAGCATCCATCAGGACACGCATCAGCACAACCGTGCTGGCGACCGACATCGCCATTCCAATTACTGCCGCGGTGACTGTCGAAAGGCCAAGCGATGTAAAGATCGCGATTCCGAGGAATGTTGCCACCAGGCTCTGGACGACCGCTCCGGGAATCGCCACGGCCTGCACGGCGAGCAAATCCTTCAAATGAAAATGCAGTCCGACGCCGAACATGAGCAGAATCACGCCGAGCTCGGCAAGTTGCTGAGCAATGTGAATGTCGCCGACGAAGCCGGGTGTATGCGGGCCGATAAGGACGCCGGCGAGAAGATACCCGACGATCGGCGAGAGCCCAAAACGTTGCGTCAGCAGACCCAGTATCCACGCAGCCGTGAAACCGGCGGCAATTGTCGTAATCAGTGGTATATCGTGCATGAATCGATGGACATCATCTCTGGGAAACTCGGCAATACCCCGCGGAGTCCCAGTTTAGAGGACACGGACTGCACCGTCATTCCCGAGAAGACGATCAATCGCTGATTCGGCTCAGTGAGCGACAGAAACAGAATTGCCCCTGCCGGCCGCTATCGCGTTCTGCATGCAGAAATGCGTCGCAGACTTACTTGCTCACCCTGCTCGCGCACTCGATCAGCATGCGGACTGCGGCGTCGACGAGCATGTCTCCGGAACCCGGTAGTGTTGTTGAGTTCACCACTTCATATCCGCCGGCAGTGAACGAACCGCGAGTGGGAATGTACGCGTTGCGTGTCGGGATGTAGATCGTTTCCGAACTGTTGCACAGCTCCACGACCAATGTCGTTCGAAATGGAGACGCGGCCTTGATCTGAAGTCCGTACTCGACGAAGACCTCGCCGGGAAGCGCGACAATTGCAAAATCGCGGCCAAGCGTGATCACCTGGACGTCTACCGGCAACGTTTCTCCTGAACCGGCTTTCGAGTGACAAAGTCCCCATCCGATCAGTGACATCGTTTCTTCGACATCGGGCTTGCCTCGAAACTGCTCCAGGACGATCCGCTTGTACGCATCGACATGCTCGTAGAAGTCGGCCTGCTTTCCGGCGGCAATTTCCCGAAGCAGCCGCTTTGACTGCGCCAGCTGGTCCACCGTCGATTGCTGTAGCGGAAGCCGCACAACTTCCGACCGAACCTGCAGCAGCGGGGATTTCACTTCGGTCAATGTCGGTGCGGCAGCGGCAACCGTGCTTCCCAAGGCGGTCCCGATGAACTCGGCACTATTGCGTGTATCGGAGTTCGAATCGACGTGATTGATGTTCCCGCAGCATCCGGTCGCGAATAGAGAGACGATGTTCTTATCGAACGACGACTGCAAAGTCCGCTCGATGAAGAAAGGGTAGTCGGCGCTCCAGAGAGTTCCGCCGACGGTATCCAGATGAAGTGCGTGTGAACTGAGAACTGCGGAAGTTTTCCGCTCCGAATCGCGTATGAGGAGCAGTCCAATCTCCGGATCGATCGGGCCGGCCGTTCGCAGCACATTGGGATCCTTCAAGCCGATCCAGGTTCGATATTCGCCGTTCCTCATCAGATACCGGCGATGGAAGGCCACCGGAGACTGCTGCGTCGCAAGACCGGCGGAAAGCTGGACCGGCCGTGCCGACTCCGACGCCAGCGTGACGGCAGCGGCAATCGCTTCGATCAACTTGGGAACATAGGGCTCTCGGCCTTTCCAGTTCTCCGGCAGAGGACGACCGGTTACAACGCTGAAGAGCTCGCGACCGTAATCGGGGCCGGTATGTGTGTGGGTTGCCGCAACGATGACATTCCCACCCGGAATGCCGGCCTGTTGTTCAACACGTTTGCGAACCTCTGCGGAGAGATCGGACGCGATGGCAATCAGGTCGCAGATCACGAATGCCGCCGATTGATCCCCCTGACGGAAGACAATCGCTTTCGCCTGCAGGGGATCTTTCGTTCCGGTCGAGAGTCGCTCAACGTAATAGCCGCTGACCGGGTAGTTCTTTCCGGGAGTAATTTCGGTGGTGGCGACTCCGACGCGAAGTTCATCGCCGTGCAGCGTCGAGGCCGTCGCCCCCGCGAGAACAAGCAACGCCGCGAACACTCGCCATCGTTTCGAAGAGTTCATGACGGAGACCTCATCTGTTGCGCTGAGAAAAGAGAGCGAGCAATCGCGAGCGACCGTTCGGTTGGCGGAACTCGAACTCAAGGAGACGAGTACCCGAGTTTACGGCCGGAACGATCGCGCGAATACAGACCAGATCGAGTCCGCCCGCAGCCAGTCGCTCGAGAATCGGGGGGGGCGGTTCCGTTTTCGAACTTTTTCTTGAGAAAAGTCAGAAACCGGCTCGGGATGGCTTGTTTTCCGGAGCAAACCGCGGCAATATGTTGAGACTGAGTCTCAATTACAATATTGAGGCATCCAGCCAGCCAGGGTTCCCCCTCCGCCAGCTACGTCGTGACGTGCGGTTTTTCCCGTGACAAACCGCCAATTCGCACCATGTAGCTGCATTCACAAGGAGTGGTTCGGATGAACCCGAAGCCGTCGATTCTCATTTCTGCCGGTGCCCCTTCGCGACCCCGTCAAGCCTTCACACTGATCGAACTTCTGGTCGTGATGGCGATCATTGCCGTCCTCGTTGCCCTGCTGCTCCCTGCTGTCCAGGAGGCCCGCGAGGCGGCACGGCGCACTCAATGCACGAACAACCTGAAGCAGATCGGGCTGGCCATTCACAACTACCACGACACCCATGGCATGTTCCCGCGCGGCGACCTGGACGGGAGCTACTCGCGAGTCAGCGCCTTCGTGACGATCCTCCCCTACATCGAGCAGAACGTCCTCTATAAGGAATACGATTTCTCCCTGCCTCACACGAACATCAACAATCGGACCGTCGTTTCGCAGGACATTGCAATGTATGTCTGCCCGAGCGCCACCTTCCGCCGGCCGATTCCAATGGGAACCTGCGATGCCAACATGCGAGCCCCGGGAACTTATGCCTGGAGCAGCGGCAGCGGAGATCCCTGGGGAACGATCTCGAGCGGCGCGCCCAATAACGGCGTCATCACCAATGCCGGGAGCGAGGTGACGAAGTTCGAATCGGTTTACGACGGACTGAGCTACACCTTCCTCGCCGGCGAAGCGGCCTGGATTTTTCCGGACTACACCTTCACGTCCGGCCCCTGCACGGGACAGATCCGCTGGGGATTCACTTACTGGTCCTCGCCGTATCCACTCGCGACGACCTTCACGACCGACGGCCCGTTCAACCCGAAGCGCCTCGATGGCGATCAGACTCGCCTCGCGAACTATCGCAGCGAGCATGATGCCGTCGTCAACATGCTGCATTGCGACGGTTCCGTCCGCTTCATCAGCCAGAACGTGAGCCACGACCTGATCGACGGCCTCGCCACGCGCGATGGCAGCGAAGTCATCACGCAGTTCTAGTCGGTTCCGAGCGCCGTCGATTTCCGCGAACGCCCGCCATCGATGCGGGAAATTCGCGGATGGCCACAGACTTTCTGAACGACTTCCACACGAATTGCCCGCCTCGCACTTCCATGTGTCGCGGCTTGATGGAGATCCGAGTGAAACCAATGAAGAACCTGAAGCATTCAATCATTTCCGGTCGAAGCGGCGTCCTCGCACTCTTGCTCGGGGTATCGTGCCTTGCAATCGGATGCGGCGACTCGGGACCGGAGCGCGTCTCTGTTTCCGGAAAAGTGCAGATCGATAATCAGCCTCTCAAGTCGGGCCGGATCATCTTTATTCCACAGGAACCGACGGTCGGTCCGGCAGCCAGTGCACATATCGTCGACGGCGTTTACCAGATCAGCGACGTCGATGGTGCGGTCGTCGGCAGCAATCGAGTCGAGATCAAGGCAGACATGGATCTCGGGTTTCCTCTCGACGATGACGAGGCCTTCGCCAAGCTCGAAGGAGCACCGCTCCCGCCGAATCCCGTCCCGGTCAAATACAACCAGCGATCCGAACTCAACGTGGAGACCTCGTCGGACGGTCCGAATGAATTCGACTTCACTTTAATGTCCGACATGCCCGCGAATTCGGCGCAAATCGAGAATCACTAGACCCCGAATTCCTGCATTTACGTTCTACACCCGCATTCGAGACGTCGAATGCCCAACAGAGGAAGTTTTGAAATGACTCTTCGATTGCGTTTTGCATTGCTCGCCCTCGCGCTCGTCGCCGCCGCGCCGGGAACGGCGTCGGCCCACTTCCTGTGGCTGGTTGCGGGAAAACATTCACCCGACGGCAAGGTCCACGTCTACTTCGGCGAATCGGCCGTTCCCGATGATCCCGATCTCCTCGATCGCCTCGGCTCCCCCAATGTCTTTCACAAGGTGGAAGGAAAGCTCCAGAATCTGAAGGTCACGAAAGGGGCCGACTCGCTCGTCGCCGATCCGAAAGACGCGAAGGCGAATGCGTGGGGTCTCAGCCACCGTTACGGAGTCATCAGCCGCGGCGAACAGACCTTCGCGCTTCAGTATCACGCCAAGTGCCTCACGACGACGAACCCGGCCGAGTGGGCCGAACCGCTGGGGACCGACGCATTTCCGCTGGAGCTCGTTCCGCGCTTCGAAAACGGGAAGATCACGGCAAAGGTTCTCTGGAAAGGGAAGCCCGCTGCGGACGGCGAATACACCGTGGAATTTGAAGGCAGCGACGACATCAAGGGACAGGCCGACAAGAACGGCGAGTTCACCTTCATTCTTCCTGCCGGACAGCTCGCGTCCATTCGAGTTCGCCAGATCGACGACACAGCCGGGGAGGAAGAGGGCAAGAAGTTCAATCAGATTCGCCACTACGCAACGCTGACTCTCGCCCTCGAGCCAGGGAGCGAAACAGCGAAGGCTGACGCACCTGCTTCCGCTCCCGAGAAGCCGGCAGCGGCAACCGCGGTCAACGAGAAGGTGGCCTATGCTCCGCTCGATCCTCCCACCACCAGCTTCGGTGGCGCCATCCTCGACAATCACGTCTACGTTTACGGAGGCCACCTTGGAAGTGCGCACGAGTACACGGAAGTGGACCAGTCGAATCACTTCCTCAGACTCGACCTCGCGAAACCGGAAAAGTGGGAGTCTCTTGAAGCGGTGCCGAAGCGGACCGGTTTCCCCCTGGTGGCGCATCAGGGAAAGATCTATCGCATCGGCGGCTTCGTCGTGAAGGATCAGAAGGAGGGAGACTCGCTGCTCACCTCAACGCCGGATTTTGCACGCTTTGATCCGAAGACCAACAAGTGGGAAGACCTCACACCAATGCCGGCCGGCCGCTCGTCCCACGACGCCGTCGTTCTTGGCGATCAGCTCTTTGTGTTCGGCGGTTGGGAACTGAAAGGCGCCGAGAAGAGCAGCTGGCACGATTTCGGCCTCGTAACCGATCTCTCTTCCGACAAGATCGAATGGAAGAAGATTCCGACGCCGCATCTCCGCCGCGCTGTTTCCGTCGGTGAGTGGCAGGGGAAGATCGTCATGATCGGCGGCATGCAGGAGAAAGGTGGCCCCACGACCGCCACCGCAATCTTCGATCCCGTCGCCGGCAAGTGGACCGACGGTCCGAAGCTGGTCGGTGCCAACATGGACGGATTCGGCTCGTCCGCGTTTCTCTGCGGCAAGAGTCTTTTTGTCAGCACGTACTCGGGCAAGCTGCAGAAGCTGGCCGATGACGGATCCCAATGGGAAGTGGCAGGGAGTCTGACTCACCCGCGATTCTTCCATCGGATGCTGCCCACGAAAGACGGGAAGCTCCTCATTGTCGGCGGGGCCAGCATGGAAACCGGGAAGATCAAAGACCTCGAGCTCTTTACCGTCAGCGCGGCGAAGTAAGCCGGGTCCTGGTGAAAGCGAACGGGCGGCGAGCTGCAGGATGCAGTCTCGTCGCCCTGTTTTTTTGTGCAGTCGGGTTTCCCGCGTATCCGCTGCGGTGAGATCGACACACCGATCAAGCCGACGAACCCTTTCGATTCACGGGCTCGTCTTGCCTGGACCTGATATATCGGCGGATTAGTTGCGTTCTTCCCGGTTGACGAATTCGCCGAGATGTCGCACGAGCGTTCGCAGATCAATTCGCCCTGCGAGGACGAGCCGCGCCCCGAGTTCCAATTGACGGTTCAGCTTCTGGATCGCGAGAAGCCGTTCGACTTGCTCGTGATTCAGAAACCCAAGTTCGGCGGCCAACTCGCCGAAGAGCTTGCCATGACCTGCGTTTTCCTGAATGTCGAGAATCTGGTCGATCTGCTCGACGCTCAACAGATTCATGCGAAGAGCGAGCATGCCGATTGTATTTCCGGCATCGGCCCATTCCCCCGGTTCCGGGACGGAATGGTCATCGAGCTGCAGGCGGTGCCGCAGAAAATCGAGGAAAGGATCAGAGCTGGTCGTTAACATCAACGCGGTCTCCATCATCCCGGACGGTCTTCCACTTGCCCCGGGACTCCTTCGTCGCCGTGGGTGGGAAGAGGCTGTGCCGGCCGGATGGCCCGAAAACTTAAGAGCCAGGTAGCGATCGCCCCTGACATGTGGTGCGGCCGCTTGTTTGCGGATCTACCACAACATAGCTCGTGATCGGACAACCAACGGGCCACACAAGAATATTTTAGTGACCGCGGGGAAACCCTTACGCAAATCCGCGCAAACCGCCGCGCAAAGGCGCGAGAATCGACAACATCAACGCTGCCGCGACGTCACTCGTTTGCGGATTCTTCCGCAGCACCGTCACAGACCGACGTCCGAAACCGGTTATGGACCATTGGCAATCGCTTCCTGGTCATAACTCGACAGCGACGAGACCCGAGCTCAGGGAGTCGATTGATTCGCCGCGAGCGGTGCCGCGACCGGAATTCCGTGGAATTTGAACTCCACCGGCACATCGATCAGGAGTGTGGGGGCAACATAGATGAATCGGCAGTTCGCCAAATCGGTCGGCAGACCGGCAAACTGATACCCGATCGCAATCGCGCCGTCGCTCTGCCGTGTCGTTCGCGGCTGTTCGCTCATTTCGACTCGTTTCCTGTCGGCCGTCTCAATCCATGCCTCATTCTGGAAGATCCAGGACCGATGCGATTCGAACGCCGGCCCTCCGGTTTCGTACGCCACGACAATCGCGATTGCAGCTTGTACGTCGCCTTGCGATTGCTTGATGTCGAGTCCTTCAACAGCCACTGTCACCCCCCCCTTCCGCCGGGAGACTCCCTTCGACTCGGCCAAGCCCGCAAATTCGAATCTCTCCGGGCCGGCCGCGGTGAGCGCCTCGAACTTTCCGCTCAGCGATGCGGACTCCGGCTGTATCCCGTCTGGCACGTCGTAATCGACCTGTG
>JBFWWA010000173.1:0-8560 GCA_050246455.1 Planctomycetaceae bacterium | reverse complement strand
ACCAATTTCCCCTGCCCGCCGGCCACCAGTCACGGCTGCGAGTTTAGCCCCTTCCACAAAACCGGTAATGGCGGCTGAGTACGTCAGCCCCAAGAACCCGCTGCCGATCATTCCGATGCCGAGAGTCTTCATGATGTCGTCGGTTGCTCTCTATGTTTCGGGGGATGCGTCGATCTCACGCTCGAACACGACGTCGTCGTGGAATGTGAATCCATGTCTTTCATAGAACCGATGGGCCGCGTGATTCTGCCGCCGGGTCTGGAGTGAAACATAACAGGCACCGACATGCGCGGCGACACACTCCACTCCCGACATCAATGCCGAGCCGAGTCCGCGATTCTGCAGACCTTCGTCGACGTAAATATCATCGAGATACAACACCGGTGCCCCTTCGGCAACTCCCGGGTAGGTATGCAGAACAACGAACCCCGAGACTTTGTGCTCGTGTTCAACGACGAGAATGATGCTCGAGCTCGGCGCAGTCAGAAACTTGCCGACGTTCTCCCGCATACCGGCCACCGGACCGTTCCACTCTCGAATGGCCAGTTCGTGAAGCAGGCTCGCGACGGCATCCGCATCCTCCGGCATCGCCGCACGAACTTTCGGTTCGAGACCCGCGAGCGCGTCATCGAGCAGTTTTCGGTCGAACAGCATGTGAATCGGAATTATTGCGGGACATCGACGGAGTACAAATCGTGTCGACCTGAGCGTTCGCTAACGCAAACGATCTCTCTTCCGTCGGGATGCCAGATGGGAAAGTCGTCGCGATCAGGATCGCTGGTGAGACGGACCGGACGTGATCCGTCGGATTGCATCACGTAAATATCGTGGCTCCCGTCGCGCGTGCTGGTGAAGGCGATCCGCGTGCCGTCGGGTGACCACGCCGGTCGCATATCTCTGCTCGGGCTTTCGGTGATGCGCGTCACGTTGCCGCCGTCGGCGTTCATTACATAGAGCTGATAATGCCCGTCCCGGCTTGAGCAGAACGCGATCTTGGAACCGTCGGGAGAGATCGAAGGATGGCAGTTCAGCCCCGGCGACGCGGTGAGCTTTTTGAGATCCTGCCCCGCGAGATCGACGGAGGCGATCTGCTGTCCACCCCCGTCGGAAAGTGCAAATACGATCCGGCGACCGTCGGGAGTAAACCGCGGTGTGCGGACCGTCGCCCGCGCGTCGAGCGGACGGAACTGCTTCTCGGTGTTGTCGCGGCTGTCCTTGATGACGAGTACGAGTTGCGGGCTGGTTGAACCCATCGCAAAACAGTGGAAACGGCGGTCGGCCGACCACGCTGCATCGAACTGGTGATCAGTGATGTTCGGATGAACCCGTTCCGATTTCTCGCCATCGAGCTGGAAACGAATGAGCGAAACACGGTTCGGGATGTCATGTGCCGAATAAACAATCTCCCGACCGCCCGGCAGGATGCAGGGAGAGAGCTTGAGAATTCCGTCGCGGGTGATCTGTTTCACAACAGCCCCTCGATCATCCGGCCCCCTTCAAGCACCTTGAGCTGTGCCCGCGCCTGCGTGTCGACCCCCGCGAGCTCGAGGATCGTGGTACCGACCATCGCCGGGGTGATTGCATCGGTGATCGGATACTCTCCGAGCGCGTCACTCTCGCCAATGACGCGACCCGGCTCGACTCCTGCACCGGCCCACAGCGAGAAATAGCAGGGATGCCAGTGATCGCGCGAGCCAATGGAATTGATCCGCGGCGTGCGGCCGAATTCCCCCATGCAGACGAGCAACGTCGTCTCGAGCAATCCCCGCTCGCGGAGGTCGTCGAGCAGCACCGAGAAGACGCGGTCGAACAGCGGGCCATGCCAGTCCGCCAGAATTTCGAAATTGTCGGCGTGCGTGTCCCAGCCGTAGTCGGAGAACTGATAGAAAATCTCGACGAACTGGCTCCAGTTCACCTGCACATACGGAACGCCCGCTTCAATCAGCCGCCGGCCGAGAAGACAACTTTGCCCGAACGACGTCTTTCCAAACGCGTCGCGAACGTTCTGAGGCTCTCGTGAGATATCGAAGACTTCCCGCGCTGACGACGACGTCAGCAACGAGTACGCACGTCCGTAAACTCCGTCCCATTGATTCTGCGAGACCCGGTCCGCCTGGCGGCGGAGTTGATCAAGCTCGCGAAGTATCGACCGACGATCTTCGAGACGCGCGGGAGTCAGACCATCAAGCAGCTTGAGTTCCGGAATCGACACCTCGCCCGACTCAGAACAGTGCAGCATGAAGGGGTCGTATGCTTTCCCCCAGGAGCCGCCGCCGTACCCGAGAATCGGTCCGACGCCATCGCCGACCGGCCCGCGTGCAAGCGATACGAATCCAGGAAGCGAGCCGGGGCCGCGATGCCGGGCGAGAATCGAACCGAAGTTGGGTGGGTAGCCGGTCGTCTTTCCGTTTGCGTCTTCGCCGCCGTCATTGGCAACTTCTCCGCAAAGTCCAATGGACTCCGCAGGTCGATGCCCGCCGTTGAAATTGATGTTCGTCCGAATCAGCGAAAACTGGTCGCTCCGGGCGGCACATCGGGGGAGAAGTTCAGAGAATCGGACGCCCGGCTGTCGAGTGTTGATTGTTGCGAACGGTCCCCGGTATTCGAGCGGAGCCTTGGGCTTCGGATCGAAGAGATCGAGATGGCTCGGTCCTCCGCCGAGCCAGACAACCATCACGGACCGGGCGCGTGGCCGCGATTCCGCCGAAGGCAGAATCTCCGGCAGGCCGAGCGCAAACGGAATGCTCATCCCCGCGCGCAGAAATGCCCGGCGCGAAACTCCCGCGCAGTCGCGAGAACGAAAGCTTCCGACATCGAACATTCGCATCTCGTCCATGCGGGTGCAAACTGCCGTTTCCGCGCATTCATCGTACTCGAAACCAATGTGAATTCGAACACGATTCGGCAATCAGCCGACAATTGGTCAAGGATCGACCGCGGAAAATTTTGACGCCATTCGCCGGCGAAGTTAGAATGATGAGACACTTCTCGCCACTGTCCCGGCCGTGACTGGTCGAGCCGTGAAGGGACACAGCCATGAAAAATCCTTTCGGACGCCGCAATCGCGGCTCAAAATCACTCGAAGACTACGCCGCGTTCGAGTACATCCTGCTCGGCGATCTCGGCGACCTTCTCGAAGAACCGGCCGACAAGCATACGCACCGCTGGCTCCTCGCCGTTCTCGACGCGCTCGTCGATACCATTCCGCGCGAGTTCCAGATGAAGTCGCGCGAGGGTTACTTGAGCGAAGTGCTCAACGAGTACCCAAGCTGGTATCGTCACGTCGAATACCTGCGCGCAGAACATCACGAGCTGTATGCCAATCTGCGTGACCTCCGCGGGAGAATCGCGGCTCGGGAAGAATACGAAGAATCTGCCGATCGAGTTCGGATCGATCTTCGCGACTGGATGGCACGCCTCGTAGCGCATCATCATCATGAAAACCGTCTGGTCCAGACCGCGATCAATCTGGAAGTCGGTACCGGCGACTGATGTATCCGTGCGAAACGGACTTCGCCTCTAGCCCCAGAGGTGTGCTGCGCTTTGCCCCGATCACCCCTCCGGCTCCTACCGGGTGCTGACGGCGATGCGGCTCTGAAAATCCGCGTATGCGTTCCTTAGCCCGGTCTCGAGATCTGTCGTCGCACACCAGCCGAGAGAATGAATTCGGCCGACGTCCAGCAGCTTGCGCGGCGTGCCGTCGGGCTTTGATGGATCGAAACGAAACTCCCCTTCGTAGCCAACAACGCGGCCGATCGTTTCCGCCAGCTCGCGAATTGTGATATCGCTCCCCGTTCCGACGTTCACAGGCTCGCAGTCCGAATACACTTTGAGAAGATGAACGAGCGCATCCGCGCAGTCCTCCACATACAGGAACTCGCGCCGCGGATTGCCGGTCCCCCAGATGGCAACAGTTTCCGTCCCCGCTGCCTTCGCCTCGTGAATACGGCGGATGAGAGCGGGAACGACGTGCCCCGACTGCAGATCGAAGTTGTCGCCCGGACCGTAGAGATTGGTCGGCATGGCTGCGATGAAGTCGCACCCGTGCTGCTTGCGATACGCCTGGCAGAGTTTGAGCCCGGCAATTTTCGCAATCGCGTACCATTCGTTGGTCGGCTCGAGCGGACCGGTAAGAAGCGCTTCTTCCGGGATCGGCTGCGGCGCTTCGCGCGGATAGATGCACGAAGAGCCGAGGTACAAGAGCTTGCCGACTTCGGCCTTTCGCGCCGCTTCAATAATGTTGCCGGCGACGAGGAGATTGTCGTAAAGAAACTCCGCGGGGCGCGTGCTGTTCGCGAGAATGCCGCCGACAGTCGCCGCCGCAACGATGATCGCTTCCGGCCGGCGGGTGGCGACCCACTCTTCCGTGTCGGCCTGTCGCCGCAGATCGAGCCGCGCACGATCCTCAAAAAGCAGCTCGCATCCTTCCGTTCGCAGGCGACGGCAGAGCGCGCTGCCGACCATTCCCCGGTGCCCGGCGACCCAGACGCGTTTGCCGGCGAGCGAAACGCGCTCGGGCCATTGGGGGACGGCGGTCATGCTCTCCCCCTCGAATCCCGTTTTGATGCGAGTCGCGCGCGATCCGCCTCGACCATTTCCTGAACCAGCTGTTCAAATCCGATCTGGTGCCGCCATTTGAGCTTGGTGCGGGCTTTTGACGGATCGCCGACAAGATGCTGCACCTCGGTCGGCCGGAAATAACGGGGATCGATTTCCACGCGAACCGTTCCGCTCCGCGCGTCGAGACCTTTCTCGTCGATTCCCTTCCCCGTCCACTTCAGTTCCACTCCGATCTGCCGAAAGGCGACTTCCGCAAATTCGCGCACGGAATGCGCTTCGCCGGTCGCGAGGACGTAATCGTCCGGTGTCGGCTGCTGCACGATCAGCCACATCCCTTCGACAAAGTCGCGGGCGTGTCCCCAGTCGCGCTTCGCATCGAGATTGCCGAGAAAGAGCTTCTGCTCTAGGCCGGCTTCAATCGCCGCGACCGCGCGCGTGATTTTTCGCGTGACGAATGTTTCGCCGCGCGTCGGACCTTCGTGATTGAAAAGAATCCCGTTCGATGCGTGAATGCCGTACGCTTCCCGATAGTTGGCGGTCATCCAGTACGCGTAAAGTTTCGCGGCGGCGTACGGGCTCCGCGGACGAAACGGCGAATTCTCGTTCTGCGGCGGCGGAGAGTCGCCGTACATCTCCGACGTCGAAGCCTGGTAGAAACGGACCCGATCCTCCATCTTGAGAATGCGGATCGCTTCCAGAAGCCGGAGTGCGCCGAGGGCGTCAGCGTTGGCCGTATATTCCGCGGTCTCGAAGCTCACCTGCACGTGCGACTGCGCGGCGAGGTTGTAGATCTCGTCCGGCTGCGTTTCCTGCACGATGCGAATCAGGTTCGTCGCATCCGTCATGTCGCCGTAGTGCAGATGAAAGCGGACGTCTTTCTCGTGCGGATCCTGGTAGAGATGATCGACTCGTTCCGTATTGAACGATGACGAGCGCCGCTTGACTCCATGCACGACGTAACCCTTTTCGAGCAAAAGCTCGGCGAGGGCGGCGCCGTCCTGTCCGGTAGTTCCGGTGATAAGCGCTCGCTTGGCTGTCATTCGCAGAATATCCAGTTATCGACTTGATCATTCGAGTCGCGGTGCGGACCGCACCGCCTCGACCAATCCGTTATATCACGCGGCACCGAGGCCGGACCATGCGCCTTCCGGCGCCCGCAACGTCATTACGCACAACACCGCTCACCCGCGGGCGCGTCCGTAACGATTATGCGGGTGGCTGGCGAAAAAACCGCCGTCCTTTGAGCTCGAATCGCGGAAGCGACCCCGGCAGGACCGCCACCACCTCCGGCTGAAAATTGAGCCGGTTGGAGAGAGCTCTGCTCACCTGCGCGACCAGTCCGGCAGCGCCGTTCTGAGAGTGGGATTCCGCCGTGGGTTCAATCTCGAGTTTGAGGTGCGGCATCGCGCGCCGTGTTTCGAGCTCGATTCGGTACTCGACGACGTCCTTGAATTCGCGAACGATCGCTTCGATCGCCGAGGGGTAAACGTTGTTGCCACGGACGACGAACATATCGTCAACGCGCCCCAGAACTCCCCCTTTCAATCGAATCAGTTGACGGCCGCAAACGCACGGCGACGTATCGGCCTGGACGAGATCACCGGTTCGATAACGGATCAGGGGAGAGCCGATGCGACCGAGATTCGTCATCACCAGCTCGCCGACGTGTCCATTCTCGACCGGCTCTCCGGTCTGAGGATTGACGATCTCGGGAATGCAATCGGCTTCGAGCAGATGGACGCCGCCGGGATTCTCGGTGCATTCCATCGCAAGCGAACCGAGTTCCGTCATGCCCCAGTGATCGTAGACCCGCGCGTTCCAGAGCGATTCAATCCGCTCGCGGATCGCCGGAATGCTTCCACCCGGTTCTCCCGCCACGATGAGCTTCCGAACGGATCCCGATGCAAGATCGATGCCTTCGTCGGCGGCCACTTCGGCCAGCCGCAGCGCATACGTCGGGGTGCAGCAAACGACCGTCGCGCAATTGTCAGTGATCAGCCGGAGGCGCGCCGTGCTGCTCATCCCGCCTCCCGGCAGGCAGAGCGCGCCGAATTCCGCAGCTCCGTCGAACGCCGCCCAGAATCCCAGGAATGGTCCGAACGAAAAGGGAAAGGCGATGCGGTCTTCGGCCGTCACTCCGGCGAGTCGGTAGATCTGCCCCCACAGCCCCACGAACCAGCCCCAGCTTTCCGGGGTGTCCAGCCAGCGGACCGGAGCCCCGGTCGTCCCGGACGTCTGGTGAAACCGCGAATACTTCGTAACCGGAAAAGTCAGATTGCTTCCGTACGGATGATTCCGGGCCTGATCGTCGGTCAGTTCCTGCTTCGAGGTGAACGGCAGCCGTTGGAGATCATCGAGTTTGCGGACTGCGGAAGGATTGACGCCGGCGGCGCTCCACTTGGCGGTCCAGAACGGGTTCGAATTCGCGACCGCTGCAATCAGCGATGCCAATCGCTCGCCCTGAAGTTTGAAAATCTCCGCCCGATCGAGTTCCTCAGGCAGTCGATTCGTTGGGACCGTACCCACCGGATTCTCCGGAACAAGTTACGACAATCGCATCTCTTTTTGAGCTTACCGGACCGGAGAGCGAATGCAAACGTCCGCAGCATTGCTGCCGGACGCAAGCAGTTAAGCAACCACTATTTGCAACTTCACTCATGTCGAGAGCCCATTTCGCAGAGAGCGAATTTCGGCCGAAATCGACCGTGACGGCTCGCTCAAGTCTACCAATTTCAAGGGTCGATCTTTCGTAAGGCAATCGGCACGCGGAGCTTTGTCAACGTTCTCGATTCGATAAGCCGAATCCGATTTGTCGACGCCGTGAGGCAACTCGCCCGGGTCGATGCGAATGAACTCCCTTTCGCGAAGCGTACAGTACTTCCGATCGAGCCATTGCCCCAACCTCAACTTTGACCTGCCTGCATTCGATTGCGACATCATCTACAAGGAATAAGACTGCATGACGGCAGAAGGGAGCAGGGATCAGTTCCGCCTCGGCTTTCTGACAGCCATTGAGACCTCCGACCGGGGATACGTCGGGGGGTTGCTCGTCACCAATCACTTCGGGCGGCCGCTCGAGTTCCAGTGCACGGCTCCCGTCAAACCGAACCGGACACAGGAAATCCTGTACGGTCCAACGCTCGTTCCGTTCGTCCTCGGCGAGCTCATCGGCCGCACGCTCGTCGAAAAGGTCGGCGTCAAGCCGCATCTCGTTCTGACCGAGCGTGCGGAACTGCTGGATGTGCGTGCTCATGTCTCTTTGCCGGTGGCGTGCGTCGAGTCGAACGAAGTCGCGCGACAGGAATTGAATCTCGCCGAAAAGCTCCAGACATCGGTGAACACGTCGGCCGACACGGAACCCGCAGCAGCCCCCGAGAACGCGATCGCCGTTGCCGAAACTCCGGAGGCCGAAACCGAATCGGGCCCCGTCACAATTTCTGCGGCATCGCTCGAGAACGGCTCGATCTCGTTCGGCCGGCAGATGCTTCGCTTCCATTCCGCACATCCCGGCGATCGTGGAATCGTCCAGAACTCCGCGCGACTGATTCCCGAAGATGCCGACCTCCGCGAGCCCTTCGAACGCGTGCGCGAGGCGCTGCAGGAAACGGTGCGGCTCGGAGCCATCAAGTGAGCGGCTTTGTACCGGACGCGGCGGCGGACGGGGACTCTCCGCAGATCGAACCGAATGAACTCATCGTTCCCGAAGTTTTCGTGGAGCGGCTGGATGTGAGCGCGCAGACGTTCGCCTCCGGGATGAACGGCGCGCTGCATCGCAAACCGGGCTGCGAAGCGGCACCGGTGCCGCTGCTCGAGAAACTGCTGTCGCTCATCAGCTGGAAGCCTTCGAAGCCGCGCGTCCCGACATTCGGCGTGTCGTTTCCCGACGGGATGGAGTTTCTCCCCCCTCCGAAACCGAAGGAGGCGAAGGAGAATCTGAAGTCGATCCGGCCGACGCAGCAAGTGGGGGAAGCAACCGCGGAAGCCGCCGCCGAAGTGAAGC
>JBFWWA010000172.1:0-8586 GCA_050246455.1 Planctomycetaceae bacterium | reverse complement strand
GCCCCGTACTGCCGAGAGCGGCCAGTCCGAGAAAAATGGCGATTCGCTGTCGCATCATGATGGCGGTTCCTGTTGTGAGTGTTTGCTCAGGAGGACTCTCAGCCTCGATTACATCGGTTCGGCTCTTCCCCGTAAAGGCAGCCCGCCAGAGCTGATTTTCCGCATCCTTTCAAGAAATCCCGGAGATCGTTCAAAGGTTGCACGAATGGGAACCGGCGGGAGCTCACAGGTTGCAGCATTGGTTGCACGAAAGCAGTGGGAGGCGCTCTCCGGGGCCGAGTCGATCTGGCGCGTCGCCTGGATCACAAGAGCCTGAGTGGGGTGCTTTCCGATTGGCGCGAGGCGCACCGGAAGCCCCTTCGTCTGCGAAGCGTTCCGTCGACCGACAGTGCCGCTCGACAATCGACGATGCGGTTCCGGAAGAATTGTTGTTTGTCTGTGTGTTGGTGCGGCACAGCGATGGACGACGCAGCCTGTTGGTGTACAGCGATCGGGATACCGACAGATAAGTTCGTGTTCCAATCGAGGCGCATCGGCCGCACAGCCGTGCGCCGCCAGGCGCTGAGTGCGTGACCTGCCTGCGCATCGCGGTGGTGTGATGAATGGCATTAACACGCCGCCCGTCGGCATCTTCGGGCAAAATCGTCCCGGTCGCATTTTTGAGTTCCTTTTTGATGAGCGGTCATGCTGCAGCTCAGACGGGATTGCATCGGGGCTGCTGTGCGCTCGTGATTGTTTTCGCTGTCGGAATGCAGTTGTCATGTTCAATCTCCTGTTGCCAATGCTGCGGATCCATCATGCGCGGAAATGCAAGATCGTCAATGCGCAAAAACATGAAGAACGGATGTTAAATCCAAAGAAACATGTCGAATCGATGATGCGCCGATGAGACATGTGTGAGACATGGAAACATGCTCGGCCGACGCCGATTGCTTGCCAATCGGGGCGAGCGTCAGCCCGCAGAATGTCACGATAATTCGGCCGCGGAAGTGCCGCCTCTCGTGACGTCGTCGCGCCGGGTGCGCAGCAGAGGATGTCCGGGAATTCGAAACGGTTCCTCTGCGAATCCGGGGCACACTTCGCTTTGCCCCGGCCACCCGATTCGGGATTGTCCGTGCGTGGGGCAGGCAAAGAAATACGCCCGGTGCAAATCACGCCGGGCGTTTTCTGAATCTCTGATAACAGCTGCAAAGTCAGTTCGGCAGCGGCTGGTAAATGAAGTAGTGCCCGCGGACTTGAGTTGCGAAGTCGATCGTTGCGCGGCTTACCGTCGCGCCGCTTTTAGAATCGCCGGCGTATTGATGCAGCAGCGTCACCATCGAGCCGTTGGCCTCTTCGACGATGGCGCTATGGTGCACGAAGTTGTCAGTGTATCCGTCCATTTCAAAGCAGCATTCCTCGAACTGGACAATGCAGCCGGCGTGCGGAATGAGGGGTTGATTTCCCTTCCCGAGTTTCACGACACGCTGCCCCCATCCGCAGGAAATGAGCGGAATGGGCCTTTTATTCTCCAGGATGCGGTGCGTCACGTGGACCATCGGTCGCCCCCCCGCGTCAGCGAGGATCTCTTCGACGAACGAACTCCCGTGGCCTTCCCCCACCTGTTTTCCGATGGTGTTTCGGGCACGCTCGACCATCCGCTGCATGATTTCGCGCTGCTTCACGCGGTCGGGCTGCTGTGCACTGACTGTGGCGGCGCCGAACAGCGTGAGAAGAGCCAGTCCGGCGCACGGAATGCGATGCTGAAACATGCTGGTTTTCCTTCGCCCTGCATTGATGGAACGTCGATTCGTTTCCTGCCTTCAGGCGTAAGCGCAATCGACGGTTGTTTGTTACAGGCTGGAAGGAAGATTCTGAGCGGAGTGACCAGATCAGGTCCGGCCGGTCGTTTTCGCGCCGTCTCGCCGCCATGAAGGGCTGGAACGAAAACGCCAGTTCAGCTCGGCAGCGCCCGCTGATCGAATCTGGAGCACAGACATTCCTGTCTGTGCACTTCGCGAATCGACGAAAGAAGAGCACCGACAAGAATGTCTGTGCCCCGGAATGCTTTCTTCTCTGGTGACTTCGTCACACCGGTTGCACAGCGACTGGTGCCGCCCGACTTCTCGCTGGTCACATCCGCCGCGGCTGGAACTGGTCGGTGATGGCGGCGCCGTCGAAGCCGTGTTCAAAGCAGTGGAGGCCGAACTTCTGGCTGAGGCGTTCGCAGACTTTCACGCCGCGGACGCTGTTTCCTTTGGGGTCGAGGCGCGGCGAGAAGATGCCGATGCCGAGCTTGCCGGGGACGACCGCCACAATGCCGCCGGAGACTCCACTCTTGGCGGGAATGCCGACGCGGAAGGCCCACTCGCCGGCGTAATCGTACATGCCGCAGGAGTGCATCACGCTCAGGATGTACTTCACGTTCTGGCGGGCGATCGCCCGTTCGCCGTTGATCGGATTGATGCCGCCGTTCGCCAGCGTTGCTCCCATGACCGCAAGGTCGTGGCTCGAGACGAGAAGCGAGCATTGCTGGAAGTAGAGGTCGAGCGATTCCTCGAGCTGCTCGCCCATCATGTGGAAGTTGAGCATCAGGTAGGCGATGGCGCGGTTGCGATGTCCGGTGAGCCGTTCGGAATGGAAGACGGAGTTATCGACGTAGATCTGGCGGCCGCAGTAGCGGCCGAACATCTTCACAAGCCGGTCGATGCGTGCGGGGAGATCGACGCCGTCGAGCAGGTCCGCGGTTGCGATCGCGCCGGCGTTCACCATCGGGTTGAAGGGGCGGTTCGATTTCTCGTCGAGAAGAATCGAGTTGAATGCCTCTCCGGTCGGCTCGACACCGACGCGCGAGAGGGTCGCGTCGAGGCCACGATCTTCGAGAACCTGCCCATAGACGAACGGCTTGGAGATGGACTGGATCGTGAAGAGCTGGCTGGAATCGCCCACGTCGACCGAGACGCCGTCGGTGGTGACGGCTGAGATTCCGAACCAGTCGGGGTCGGCTTTGGCGAGCTCGGGGATGTAACTGGCGACTTCGCCGCCGGTTTCGTTTGCGAGCTCGGCGTGCAGTTCGCGCAATGTCTCGCGAAACGGCGCGGCGGCCGATTTCATTTGAGTCAGCAGGAGGTCGAGCTCGCCGTCGCTGGAGGAGGATCTCATGTTGGGGCTTTCAGCTGTCAGCTTTCAGCGATCAGCCAGAGGAAGAAGTACGAATGTCGGACGTTCCATCTGACGACGAGTCGTCGGCATAGGTTCTTGCGTAGTTCCTGAATCCTGTTCCCTAGATCTTCACCGTGACCTCCGTATCGTCGGTCCCCATCAGTCGCTGCGCGACGCGATGGAGCCGTTGGGTGAGCGGATGGTCGGGAAATCGATTCGAGAACAGCCCGGCGCTGCCGAGTTGGGCGACATCTTCGCAGAGGGGGAGAATGGCGGCGACCGGTGCACGATACGAGTCTTCCACTTTCAGGCGGAGTGCCGTCTCGTTCGTGCCGTCGGGAACCTTATTGACGACGATGAGGATCTCCGGAACCTTGAGCCTGCGCGCGAGCTCCGCGGTAATTGCCGTTCCCTGGAAGTCCTGGTTATCGGGGCGCATGACGAGGATGAGCGTGTCGGAGATGGCGATCGAGAGAAGCGTCTCTTCGTTGACACCCGGGTGGGTGTCGATGAAGAGATAGTCGAGCTTGAGTTGTGTGACGAGCTGGCGGATCCCGTCGTTCAGCATTCCGACGTCGTACCCCTCGCGGAGGATGCGCGCGATCTCGCCGGTGTTGAGACTCGAGGGAATGAGATAGAGCTTCGGACGGTCTGCGCCTTTCGAGCTGCCGATGGACGCATCGGTGATGTCGAACGCCGCTTCTTCGATCGGGCAACGCTTCCAGAGGAAGTCGTTGAGCGACCGGCTTTCGCTTGTCGGTTTGTATGCGAAGATGACGTGGATGCCGGGAGACTGAATATCGGTATCGATCACGCCGACGCGATTCCCCGCGCGAGCGACCATGACCGCGAGGTTTGCGGTGCTGTTCGACTTGCCGGTTCCCCCGCGGAAGGAGTGCGTCGAAATAATTTTTGCCACGTTGCTGTTTTCTAAGCTGCGAAGAGGATGAATATCGGAGGATGGGTGTTTGAGAACTCCGCCGCTGGAGCGGTCGTGTCAGGCGTCGGAAACATCGCGGCGCAACTGGTCGGCCCGATCGAGAAGAGTCTGGAAGAAATCTCCTTCGACGACATCCTTGACGTCGTCGTCGAGTTTCTGCTGATCGAGCTGCAACTGATCTGCGGCTTCCATTCGCAATTCGACGGCGGTATTTGCGAGTGAATCGCCGCCGAAGACCGATTCACGGAATTCCAGCACCGGACCTTGCCGACCGAGACGAAACATCGTTCCGTTGGAAAGGGGAAAATCGTCGACCATTTCGCCGTCGACCTGCACGCCGTTCTGCCCCATCGACATCAGCCACCAGGCGCTGTCGCGATGTTGCAGGACGACATGGAGCCGCGAGATGCGCGCATCGGGAATGACGATCTCCCGCTCGGGAGAGCGGCCGATCGTGACGACCGAGACCGACTCAAATTTCCACTTCTGGAGTGTCTGGCGTCGAGCGGTGTCGAGGAGGTTGACAACGACGTTGCCTGAGGACGCTTCGGCGTTCGTCATAAGTCAGTGAGCCCGAAACAATTTGTGAGTGATCGGTGCTCCCAAAGCAAGTCCTATGCCGGGGGACGCGCGGCGAGAATGGCGGCGGTTTTCGCGGAGAATCAGCGAGCAAGATCGAATCGGCGGGGACGTCCGGTTCAAAGAGTGCCTGCGCGTAGCGCGACCACTGCCCGAAAAGCAGGCATCAATCGTCATCGCACCCCAGCCGGGCGGCAGGCCGGAATCCCTTGTGTCGCGAGCACCCGAAGCGTGCCGCGACCGAGGCCATCCGTAACTGTGCGGAGGACCCGCTCCGGGTTTCCACCGGGGAGATGCAATTCCAGCGCCATCGGTCGCTTGATCTGTGGAATTGACGATCTCGATCGTGCTCGGTTCGGGCACGTTCAGTATAGTCGAGTGGCAATTCAGTCAGTGGGTTTTCGGAATCACTGCGAACGACGGCACCATGGATATCGACCGGATTTCACGTTGCACGCGCATCAACGTTGTCGGCACGGCCGGTAGTGGAAAATCGACTTTTGCACGGCAGTTGGGTGAAGTGCTCGGCCTGCCGTACATCGAGATGGACACACTCTTCTGGCAGCCCGACTGGCAGGAGACGCCCGATCCCGAGCTGTTTCCGAAGATCCGCGATGCCACCTCCGGTGACCGCTGGATCCTCGACGGAAACTACACGCGCAGCACTCCGGAAAAATGGAAACGGGTCGAGCTGGTGATCTGGCTCGATCTGCTGTTTCTGACGACAGTCTCACGCGTCACCAAGCGCTGCATTCAGCGCTCATTCTCACAGCGAGAGCTTTGGCCTGGCACCGGCAATCGCGAATCATGGCGGAAATCGTTCCTGTCGACCGACTCGGTCATCTGGTGGTCGATCACGAGCCATCGCAAGAACCGCGAGCACTACAGCCGATGTCTGTCTGCGCCGGAGTACTCGCATATTTCGTTTCTGCGGCTGACAACTCCTCGGATGGTTGCGGAATGCCTGGACGAGTTCCGCCAGGCGGCGAATGCCGAACGAAACTCGCGCGCGTCCTGACGCACCAGCGGGTCATTGGTTCGAGTTCGATGCTCCGGTGCCGCATCATCGAATGTGGGCGGCGGCATTTTTGTGGCATGCTTGCGGACGGGGATGGCATAATTCGGATCCGTGTGATTTCCAGTCCGCTCAGCATCACCAACGCTCCTGAAGACAACGGCACGCGCTGCCGCTGATGCAGAATCGAAAGTCAAACAACGCGTCCGATGAACTCTCCCGTCGAAGATCAACGGCCCCATTCGCTCTCGGCCGGGGCATCGCGCGGTGCCGACGGCGAGGAAGTCCGTTCGACGGTGGACTTCGACCCTGCGAGCACCAGGACACTCCCGGGGGATGCGAACCGGGCCAGTGACGAGACCTTGCCGCCGCGTGCGGACGCCGGAGCAGGCGCGGAGTCTGCGGCGGCTTCGACATCGTTCCCCCGGCAGTTCGGCGGTTATGAACTGCTGAACGAGCTGGCTCGCGGCGGGATGGGAATTGTTTACAAAGCGCGACAAATCAGCGCGAATCGGATTGTCGCGCTCAAGGTCATTCAAAGGGGCGAACTGGCCGGGCCGGAAGACAAGCTCCGTTTCCAGACGGAAGCGGAAGCTGCTGCGAGCCTGTCGCATCCGCACATCGTTCCGATCTACGACGTGGGCGAGGTCGACGGCCAGAATTACTTCTCGATGGAACTGGTCGCTGGCGACAACCTGCGCCGTCGCGTGGCGGACGGCCCCCTTTCCAATCGCGAAGCAGCGCGGGTCGTGCAGCTCGTCGCTGCTGCGATGGCCTATGCGCACTCGAAGGGAATCATCCATCGCGATCTGAAACCCGAGAACGTGCTCATCGATGCCGCGGAGCAGCCGCGCATCACCGATTTCGGCCTGGCGAAGCGGCTCGAAGCCGACAGCAATCTCACCTCGACGGGGCAGATCCTCGGCACTCCGGGGTATATGTCGCCCGAGCAGGCGGGAGGTGAAACGGCGAAGATCGATACGCGGTCCGACGTCTATTCGATCGGCGCGGTTCTTTACTGCGTGCTGGCGGGGAGGCCACCGTTCCAGGCTCCGAGCGTGATCGACACATTGATTCAAGTGATCGGCCGCGAGCCGGTTTCACCGCGCGAGATCAATCCGTTCGTCGATAAGGACCTGGAAACACTTTGTCTCAAATGTCTGGAGAAGCAGCCGTCACAGCGGCCGCCGACCGCGGAACATCTCTCGGAGGAACTCGGGAGATACCTGCGCGGCGAGCCGATTCATTCGCGGCCGGTTGGTACTGTCGCCCGGGTTGCCCGCTGGGCGCGAAGAAACCGGATGGTGGCGGGTCTGGCAAGCGCGGTCCTGGTTTCGCTGGTCGTCGGTGTGAGCGTTTCCAGCTACTTTGCGGTTGTGGCGACCCGGCGCGCGACCGAGGCCGAGAAAGGGCGGGAAATTGCCGTTCGCACGTTGCACTCGGTCCTCTTCAACGTTCAGAGGAAATTGAAATCGTTTCCGCAGACGCGCGAGGTTCGCCGCACCATCATCCAGGAAGCGCTGCGCGATCTTGATACGGTTTCGAACGAGATCGGGTCGGACGACTCCGTGAACTATGACACCGCGGTCGCGCTCGCTGAACTCGGCCGCCTGTTCGACGAGATCGGCATTGAGGGGGAACAGACAGCGGCCGCAACCGCAGAGAAGTATTACGGTCGCGCGCTGAGTCTGTTCGAGAAGCTTCGCAGCCAGGATCCGCACGACCTGAAGCTCGCGAGCGAATATGCGGCCGCCCTCTCGGAGATTACGGACTTTTATGCAAATCTGGAGCGACCCCGCGATGCCGTTCCGCTGATGCAGCAGGAATTGGAGCTGCGCCGCCAGATCGTTGCGGCGGATCCTGCGAACCGGGGGGCGCAAACAATGCTTTGTAAGACTCTGATCGATATCGCAGACGCTGCATTCCTGATGGGGGATGTGCACCGGGCCAGGGCGATCCTGAAAGACGCGATTGAATTGCGCCGCACCGAGGATGCTCGCGGTGAGCCATCGGACCTCGAACGACGGCAGATGGGGCTGGCTTTGATGCGCTTCGGCGAAGCTTGCACCGAATCTGGCGATATGCCGGCGGCGCGGCGAGCCCTGGATTCCAGCCTCGAAATCAACCGAGCGCTTCAGTCGGAGGCTCCCGAAGACACGGAACGGACATTGTCGCTTTCTTCAACCTTCGAAAGGTTGGGGGGGTACTACGCCAAGCTCGGCGACTTTGCCGCGGCCCGGGAGAACTACGAACAGATGCGCGAGCAGATGGAAAGAGCACTCAAGATTGATCCGAGCAACCGGATGATCGTCGGGGATTATCCGATCTGTTTTGACAAGCTTTACGAAGTGGCGGAGCAAAGCGGAGATTTGAAAGCGGTGGAACAGGCGTGCGTCAAGAGTATCGAACTCCGCAGGGAGCTTTTGGCAGCCGATGGCAGCAACCAGAAATACGCAGCGGAGCTGCGCGAAGACGAAGTGCGGTTGGAATCCGTTCGCAGCAGGCTTCGTACCGGCTCGAAATGAGATTGCGCGGGACGGTCGACGGGGGCGGTTGCGGCCAGCGAACGGCGGATGTACATTTCAGTGGTGGGACCGGCTCAAGCAGCAGTTGAGGGGTCCACAATCGCACTCGTAGCTCAATGGATAGAGCATCGGTCTTCGGAACCGAGGGTTGGGGGTTCGAATCCCTCCGAGTGCACTTCTTTTGCCGCTCAGGACGTTCTTCGTGCGCGGTTCGGCGACGTTATCTCCAGCATCCCAAGCTGGGTCCACCTGTCGTTGTTCTACAATTGCATCGCTCGTCCTACGGCCCCTCCCCTGTCGCCATCGCCTCGGCCTTCACCCTCAAGTGAGACAGTTGAAGGCTGAAACGGATTGAGACAACCCCGACTGCAAAGCCTGAGCTGAGT
>JBFWWA010000171.1:0-8607 GCA_050246455.1 Planctomycetaceae bacterium | reverse complement strand
CTCGTCGCTTCGCCGGCATCCGCAGCGCCGGGCTGCGGGTTCCAGAGAAACTCCGGAGACTCCTAGAACCCCGGATCGAGCACGGCAATCAACGTGCTAGCGGCGAGCGATCCACCCCACTGGTAAAGCTTGCCGTCCGCATACAACAGGAACCAGGTTCCGTTGTTCCCCATCAGATATTTTTCGCCCACGCCGCGCGCGTTGACGTAATAGACGGTTCCGAGGAAGTCCGATGTTACGAAGAAGCCGTACGTCTGATCGAACTGATACGCCTCGTTCCCCCCTGAAATCGTGACGTCGTAGGTGATCAGATCGGCGTCAGCATCGGTCGCCGCCAAGTCTATCTCAATCGTGTTCTGCGAGCGGGACATCGTCCTGTTGCCGATTGGAGCGAGAACCGGCGGAATATTGGCAACGTCGACCGTAAAGACCTGAGTGGCGACGTTGGTCCCGTCCGAGACACGCACGTGGACCTGGAATGCCCCCGCGAAGCCGGAAGGGGGATTAATTGTCAATTGATTCTGCGTGATCGTCGTGACAACGTCATTGACGACTGATAACGGCTGAGTGTTCCAGACAAGGCTCGGATTCTGGAAGCAGGCGGGATCGAACTCGGCAACGAGTGTACAGTCGGCGAGGCTCGTTCCCCACTGAAACAGTTTTCCGTCGGAATAGAGCAGATACCAGGAGCCGTTATCCCCCATCAGGTACTTCTCACCCGCTCCGCGCGCGTTGAAGTAGTAATTCGTCGTCAGAAAGTCGGCGGTGACGTAGAGGCCGCGAGACTGATCAATCTGATGATTCGCAGCGGAACCAACGACTTCTGCGGAGTACGTCAGCACATCGCCGTCCGGATCAGCTCCCAGCAGAGTCACCTGGATCGTGTCCGAAGTGTGCGACATCGTCTGGTCCTGAACCGGCGCGAGAGTAGCCGGCAGATTGACGGTCGTGACGGAGATCGTCTCGAAATCGAACAGCGAGCCGTCGCTGACCGTCACTTCAACTTCAAACGTACCGAGATAACCGGGAGGCGGGTTGATGGTCAGCGTCGAACCATTCACGGTTGCCGTAATGTTCGGCGTGTTGACCGGCTGGGCGTTCCAGAGAAGGCTCGGATCGTTGTAGTAGCTGCTGTCGAGGATCTGAATCAGTTCAAGATCCGCGAGGCTGGTATGCCACCGATAGAGTTCGCCGTTCGCGAAGATGAGATACCAGGCGTTGTTGCTTCCGCGGAGATACTTCTCGCCCGCCCCGCGAGCGTTCTTGTAGTAATCATTCAGCGGAAAATCGGAGGTGACGTAAAAGCCGTTCTGCTGGTCGAGTTGATAGGCCGTTTGTACGAGAGGCGAGACGTTCGTCACGACGCGTGCCGAATAGGTCAGTGGATCGCCGTTAAGATCGCTCGCGGAAAGAGAGATCGACAGCGTGTCCTGCGTGTAAGACATCGACTTGCTGCCGATGGAGGCGAGAATTGGCGGCATATTGCGCGCGGAAGTTGCCAGCGTGTATGTGCCGGTCTGAGAGATTTGGGCGCCGACAACGCTCAGGAAGTACGTTCCGCTGAGCGATGCGGTCCATTCGATTTTCGAGGCGAGTCCGATTCCAGCCGCGTTATCGTTCGTGCGGAGGAGGGTTGCTCCGTTGGTGTTGTAGAGCCGGATCACCGAATCGGAGAGAGAACCGAGTGCCGTCTGAAAGGTGTAAGTTATTCCCGCAGTCGCCTGGAACTTAAACCAGTCCTGATCCGAGGTCACTTCGAGATTGCCGGCGACTGACGTGCCGATCGTGATCGTGGATGCGCCGGTCGCGCTGTTGCCGTGATCGTCCGCCCCGCCGCTTCCGGAATTCGCCAGCGGGATGACCGAACCCACACCAGTTCCGTAAATGGTGCGGATCCCGTTGATGTCATCCTGCAGCAGATGCGCAGAGTTGAGGCCGGTGGTGTAGCGTGCACCGTAATACGGATTCATGATCGCATTGTTGCCGACGCTGCCGCTGGGAGTCGGCTCGTGGTCGAGGCCGAGCGCGTGGCCAAGTTCGTGCGTCAGCACTTCAATGACGTCAATGCCGCCGCTCGGTCCCAGCTTCCAGGTATTGCTGTTGTCGAGATGCAGGTCTCCCGCAAGTCCGCTGCCGGTCGGGAAGTACGCATGCGCGAGAATATTCGCACCGCTTCCGCCGTCGATGTATTCATGACCAATTCGGATCTTGGGATACGTGCCGGCCGAGTAGCTGTTGTCGGAGACGATTGGACCGCTGTCGACAACCTCGACGAAGTGCAGCGGAGCGACAGAAGCCCAGAGACCGAGTGCTTTCTCGACCGCGGAACGAAGCTGGGCAGCGGTCAGTCCACCTTTGAGCCCTCCGTCGAGCAGGTTGCTGTAACTGTAGGTGACGGTAACCGGCGTGCCGAGACCGCCCGACTGCGGCCATTTGTAACCGCTTGCGACGAAGTGGTTCGGCTGATCTTCCGCGTGCCCTTCGTCAGGAAGCGGTCCGGTGAAGTCGGGCGGGATATACCAGAAGGAGTGCGCGTGATCTGCACCGTCTTCGTCGTGCCCGGAATCGATCGGCGCAGCGCTGAGATAGAGCCGCTGCTCGAGCGTTTCAACGGGTGTCGCTTCCGATCTGCGACCATCTCTGCGGCGACGCCTGCAGGGACGTATCCCGATCGAGCGTGCGATCCGAGAGCGATCGCGAGCCGAAAACCAACTGCCGATACCCATGTCGCCAGAGTCCTGCCTGCCGCGAGTTGCGTGCGACTTGAGCGATGCCCCACCCGCGGCCTTCTTCGACACGCGGCTGACTGGATATCGCCCACAGGAGGCGGCGAAGCTTACCCTCTCAACGCGACCGGGACGCGAAACAAAGTCTTCGCAGACGGGACATCCGAATATCCGGAATAACCGTTACAGTCGGAAATCTCAGGGTCCGCAAAACCGCCTCAATGGAACTTAGCTCGCTCAACGAGCGGCGGACGGGACGAATTGTCAGAATTTGACGGTCGGCGAGAGTTTGCCGAGTATCGGTTTCCAGATTTTCCGGAATTCAGCTCAAGTTCCCCCCCGGCGCAACATCGAGCGCGCAAAAAAAGTCCCAGGGGTCGCATCCCCTGGGACTTAGCTGCGGCCGGAGAACACTACTTCTCGATCGACAGTCCACTCGCAATCAGCACCGACTTTTGAACCTGGTAGTCGTGCTCATAGGAAAAGTCCGAGTCTTTTTCGCCACGGATGATCTTTGCCATGTCGGCCGCGTCTTCGACGTATCGCGGGTAGTTGCCGAAATCGATCTGCTGGTAGCCCTGCTTGTACTTCCCCCTGGGCTTGGAGAATGCGAAGCGGACTGACGGTGCATCGAGCGGCTGGATGTGGAAAGTCCCTTCGGTTCCGCAAACGACGAAGTGCCTTCGAGCACCACCGTCGACCTCCATCGCACTCGACTTCACGCTGGCAATTGCGCGCGGGTAGTTGAACACCGCAAGCATGTTGTCGAGAAGCGAATCTTCGATCGGCGCCGCGTGCTGCGCGAAGGGCGTTACCTTCTCCGGTGTACCGAGCACCCCGTGCACGAGGTCGATGATGTGGCAGCCAAGTTCGAACATGATTCCGCCGGGGTACTCGTCGAACTTCTTCCGTGTCGCGGCATCGACGACCTTGCTCATGACGGTGTGAACTTCGAAAACGTCTCCGAGCCAGCCTTTCTTCAGAAAGTCGCGAAGGAGCACAACGGCCGGGCTGTAGCGATACATGTAGCCCATCTGCACCAGCAGATGTTTCTGGGCCGCCGCATCAAGAATCCGCTTGAACTGGGGCAGCGACTCGCCGGCCGGCTTGTCGATGTGCACATGCATCCCGGCATTCACACACCGTTCTGCGGTGTTGAGGAGGTCCTTGACGCGCGTCTCGACGCCGACAACCTGCAGCCCCGGCGTATTGAGAAGCTGCTCTTCGGTGAGAATTGGTAAGCCCTGATACGGCTCGCTCATTTCGGCTTTGCGGCGAAGTTCCGGATCGGGCTCAACTAAGCCGACGACTTCGAAGTCGGCCGACTTCCGGTAGACAGAAAGCTTGCTCGCGTGTGCGTGTCCGACACCGATCTGGCCGTACTTGATTCTGCCCATGGTCGTTCCCGCTCGAGGATGATTCATCCGGAGCCCGGGGTGTGCTTTACCCGGGATTTATCGCCGCTTAACAGACCTAAAATACCCGCAGGAAGAGCCAATGTCAGTGGCCATCTTCACCGCCGCGGCGCGTGCGGCAAAACCCTTGTCAATTGCGGGCACGGCAGTTAGTATCGCCCAACCGGGTCACTCGAAGCAGTCACTTCCGCACCCGCACGCCGCTGTAGCTCAGTTGGTAGAGCGACGCATTCGTAATGCGTAGGTCGAGGGTTCAAGTCCCTCCGGCGGCTTTCAGTAGATTCGAAAGAGATCGCTGACGACGCGCCTCGCCGCGTCGTTTTGCTTTTGTGCCGCTGCGAAGAACCGTCTCCCTCGCGAGAGTCACTCTTGACGACGAGAAATGGTGTGGCGACGAGCCCCCACATCGGCGAACCAGCTCGTAGCCGACGGCTCTATTAGGTCGGGTTCAGTCCAATGGCTTACCTGGCCGGCCTGATTCCCTTCGAGCTCCTGCTGACATGGCTCGTGGAACGTGGCATCCTCTCGGAATTCACCGGTTCGATTATTGGGCTGATTTACCTTCCGGTCTAGTTGATTCTGCATGTGATCGGGCTCGACGGGCATTCGTCCGGAGTCATCGAATCGCTCGTCCGGATGATCTTTTAACAATCGCGCGCCCTGCCGTGCCTCCCATGGGGATACTTCTTGCATCGCAATTGTCGCGGCGCGATGATGATACGGTGATTGCCGGTGTCGTTGCGTCGCCAGCCTCCTCGAAGGAGCTTTCCATGGGCCTTTCCGTGTTGCGTCGAATCTCGGTACTTGCCACCACCACGTTGCCGATTCTTCTCTGTCTCGCGCTGCTCACCATTTCCAGCGATGCCGCCGAGAAAAAGAAGAAAAAGGGGATGAAGGAGAAAGAGGACGTGGTCGAGACGCCGGTCACGGAGCTCGATCCCGAGGGAGCCCCACCTGACCGGAAAGTTCCCGCAGCCCGAATTTTTGTCTGGTACGAAGGGGGACTCTGGCATGTCCGGACGCGCACGAAGGAGAACGCACACCAGTTCTCGGGCGTCATCTCGATCGCCGGCGGAAAGCTCAAGCACATCTCCAACTACGAGGGGCTCGAAGCGCGAGGGAAGAAGAAAGGAAAGAAAGGCTCAGACATCGGCCAATGGAATGCCGCGAAGAATCAGATCACTTTCAACTTCCGCACCGCGGGACGAGAAGATGGCTTCGACTTCGAGCTTGATAAAAAGGCAAAAGACGTCACATTCGATCTGAAAGTCGACGGTTACGGCCACGCGCGGGTCATTCGCGTCGGAAGCAAGGAACAGATGCCCTCCGCCACGCCTTTCACGCTTCCCGCACAACCTGGCGCAAAGCCAGCGGAAGAAGCCAAGTAGGCAGTCCACGAATCGACACGAAGGAAAGCTTGAGATATGGCCGATCCCGATCTCACCGGGCGCGTCGCAGTCGTCACGGGAGCCGCCGGGGGAATTGGCCGTGCGACGGCAGTTCTGCTCGCAGAACATGGAGCACGCGTCACAGCGGCCGATATCCGGCTCGACCCCGCAAATGATGTACGCTATCAGAAACTCGGGATCACTCAAGCGCTCTGTGACGTCCGCCGCGAAGAGCCCCTGCGCCAATTGATTGATGAAACGGTGACGCGTTGTGGCCGCATCGACATTCTCATCAACAACGCCGGCATCGGCATGGTCGCTCCGATCGCTGCGGTTTCGGAGAACGAATGGGACAACTGTCTCGACACGAACCTCAAGGGGCCCTTCTTCGGCTCAAAGCATGCCATCCGCCACATGCAGAAAACCGGCGGCGGGGCGATCGTCAATACCGCCAGCAACGCCGGCCTTCTCCCGCGCGCCCATGACCCGGTCTATTCAATCAGCAAGCTCGCACTCGTCGGCTTGACGAAGTCGCTCGCACTTTGTCATGCGAAGGACCGCATCCGCATCAATGCGGTCTGCCCGGGGCCGGTCGAAGAAACCGGGATGATGAACGACGACCTCGCGGCCGCATCCGATCCGGATGCTCTCCGCCGACAGATGATTGATGCCAGTCCCCTCGCCCGGGCGGAAGGACGAATGATCCGGCCCGAAGAAGTGGCGGCTGCCATTCTCTACCTCGTCAGCGATGCCGCCGCGATGGTGACCGGCACGGCTCTCGCGATCGATGGGGGAAAGTCACTCGGCGTACCGCCGAAGTAAGATTCTCGGTCCCATTCAGCCCAGGAAACGCATTTCCCCGGGATTTTTGCGCGCGGACCCGATGATCCAGCGAAACCGGTTGCCCTGTCCCTCGCTCGCATGCTGCTGCTAAGATTGATATTTCGACGTTCCACCACTCATCTCTTTCGGGCCAATAGCGGTCCGTGATTTCAACACTGATCCATGACCGCGATTCTCGGCATTTCAGCGTTCTACCACGATTCGGCGGCGGCTCTCGTCGTCGACGGTGAGATCGTCGCTGCCGCCCAGGAAGAACGGTTCACCCGCAAGAAGCATGACGAAGGTTTTCCCGCCCACGCCATCGAATACTGCCTGCGCGAAGCGGGGCTGAAGCCGGAAGATCTCGACTACGTCGGCTTCTACGATAAACCCCTGCTCAAGTTCGAGCGGCTGCTCGAAACGTATCTCGCGTATGCACCGCGTGGATTCAAGTCGTTCATCACTTCGATGCCGATCTGGCTGAAGCAGAAGCTCTACCTGCCGCGCGAGCTCAACAAGGGGCTCGGCCGTGCTTACAAGAAGCGGTACATCTTCACCGAGCATCACGAATCGCACGCCGCGAGTGCGTTTTTTCCCTCTCCGTTTGAGGAAGCAGCCGTTCTCACCGTCGACGGCGTCGGTGAATGGGCGACGGCGAGCTTCGGAACTGGCCGCGGCAACCGAATCGAGCTGACGCACGAGCTTCACTTCCCGCATTCGCCGGGGCTTCTGTACTCCGCGTTCACCTACTACTGCGGCTTCAAGGTGAACTCGGGCGAGTACAAGCTGATGGGGCTCGCCCCGTATGGCGAGCCGAAGTACGTCGATCTCATCCTCGACAAAGTTGTCGATCTCAAAGCCGACGGCTCATTCCGGATGGATATGTCGTACTTCAATTACTGCGAGGGACTCACGATGACCTCGCGGAAATTCGACCAGCTCTTCGGCGGACCGCCGCGCAAGCCGGAAACTCCGCTGACCGAGCGTGACATGGATCTCGCGGCGTCGGTCCAGGTCGTCACTGAAGAGATCCTGATGCGGATGGCGAAGCACGTGCACGCCGAAACCGGAATGAAGAATCTCTGCCTTGCCGGAGGTGTCGCACTCAACTGCGTTGCCAATGGCCGCATTCTCCGCGAGGGACCGTTCGAGAATCTCTGGATACAGCCCGCGGCGGGCGATGCCGGCGGAGCGCTCGGTGTCGCGACCTTTATCTGGCATCAGCTCCTTGGCAACGAGCGAAAGTGCGGCCCGCGAGACAGCCAGCACGGCTCGTATCTCGGCCCCGACTTCAAAGAAAGCGAAATCCGAGCCTTCCTCGACAAAAACGGAGTGAAGTATCGCCATTACAACAGTGACGATGAACTCTGCGATGCGGTCGCTGATCTCATCGCATCCGAGAAAGTCATCGGCTGGTTGCAGGGGCGGATGGAGTTCGGCCCCCGTGCGCTCGGTGCGCGCAGCATTCTTGGCGATGCACGCAGTGCAAAGATGCAGTCGGTGATGAATGTCAAAATCAAGTTTCGCGAGTCGTTCCGACCGTTCGCTCCGTCGGTGCTCGAGGAACGGGTCGACGAGTACTTTGACATGCGGCCGAACGAGCAGAGTCCGTATATGCTCCTTGTCGCGCCGGTGAAGGACGACAAACGGCTCGCGGTGAACGGGTCCGAGTCTTCTCTGACCGGAATCGCAAAGTTGAAATCACTGCGAAGCGTCGTCCCGGCGATTACGCACGTCGATTATTCCGCACGCGTCCAGACGGTCGACGCGGAGCGCCACGGCCGGTATTACAAGCTCCTGAAAGCGTTCGAGAAGAAAACCGGCTCGCCGGTCATCATCAACACGAGCTTCAATGTCCGAGGCGAGCCGATCGTCCACTCGCCGGAGCATGCCTACCGCTGCTTCATGGCGACGAACATGGACGTGCTGGTGCTCGAACGGTTTGTGCTGCTGAAAGAAGAACAACCGAACGCCAGGGAAATTGACGTCGACGACTATCTTGCGGAGTTTCAGCTGGACTGATTGTCGACACCCTCTCACTCTGAACCCTCAATCGCCAAACTTCGAATGATCGACCTGAACCTCAACCCGTCCCGGAAAGAGCTGCGAGTTTTTGCGGCGCTGTTCTTCGTCTTCTTTACCGTCGTCGCGTTCGTGGTTTATCGGAGGACCGATTCAGCGACAGCGGCGGCGATCATCGCCGGGGCGGCGGCTGTCATCGGAATGGTCGGGCTCGCCGCGCCGGCCGTTGTCCGG
>JBFWWA010000170.1:0-8613 GCA_050246455.1 Planctomycetaceae bacterium | reverse complement strand
AAGCGATTTCGCGCGAGAAGCTCTCGGGTGAAGCGTACTACAACCTCGGGCTCGCCTACCGCGGACTGGAGCAGCAGGCGATGGCGATTTCCGCCTATCGTGAGGCGGTGCGCGTCTCTCCGCTCATGGCGGCGGCGCACCAGAACCTTGCCCACGTTTACGTCGATATCGGAAACCATCAGCAGGCGATAGTGCATTATCAGAAAGCGCTCGAGATCAACCCGGAATTCGACCGGGCGAAGCGCGGGCTCGAACAGGCGCGCCAGGCGAGCGATCAGCTCAAGCACGCGGTCAGTCCGTTCGGCCGGCTCGTCGACAAAGACGCTGCCGGTGCGAAGACGGCGCCGCGCGTCGACCGTCAGCTCAACGACCTTGAACGGCATCAGGACCGGACGCGGGTCTACGAACTGGCGACTCAGATCGACGAGGCGGCGAACATCCTGCTGAAGCAGACGCGCGAAGACCTGGAAACGTCGCTGACGTTACTCAATCGTGCGGTGGCCCAGGGTCCCGAGGGGCCGCGCTCCCTCAGCAAGTGCCATCACGATTTCATCGCCGCATTCAAGCGGAACGTCGATCTGCGGAAGAGCCTGAAGCGGACGGTGCTCGAACTGCGGGCGCACGAAGAGAAGATGAACGCGCCGGACTTTCATTAGCCGGGACGACTTACACCGAGGCATTGATCCCGAATAGTGAATTCCCGAGAAGGGTGTCGCTGAATACCGCGTCCAGGATTCCCGGTTCGTCGCGGTAGTTTGCGGACCGCTCGGTTGCCGAGATTTCATCATTCGGCTCGACACCGACAGCCGGCACGAACGCGTGGCTGGCAGTAGCGGAGTGCGATTTCGCCGATTGATTTACGCGGCGGTCGAGAATCGAAAGGATGAAATCCTCTACGCTGTCCGAATGGTCCCCGTCCTGACGGGTCAAATCCTCGGACGAATTGCTTTCCAGACGAACTTCAGTGAACCGCAAGTGGCCGAAATCATCGGAAGTGTTCCCCGATCTTCCGTGAATCGATGCCAGTTTTGGCGATTGCTGCGTCGAACTGTACTTGATGGTCAGAGTCGGCCGATAGGAAACGGTTGCGTACTCGCTCGACGCAAACGAGAGCTCGTCGCTCGTTGTGTTTGAGTAGTCCTGAATGATGAACCCGTTGTTCGATGCCGGATTGCTGATCCAGCTCTGGACGACCGCGATGCCGGCGGCGTTGAGGTTGATCGTCACGAATCCTGAAGCAGCCGAAGTGACCGTGCCGAGCACAGTCGAGCCGCGGTCGACATTAACCTGTTGCGCTCCCGCCATCCCCCACGAACTGCCGGACGCAGCACGCCCCCAGGTCACTTGAGATTCATTCCAGCTTTTGAGCAATTGATAGATCTCAAAAGTTTGAGCTGTTGGCCCGGTCACTCGAAGCGTGATCGAAGCAGATTCAATCTGCGTGCTGGTCGAAACACCTGAAAGATTCCACTTCAAGAGCGCAGACCGGTCCGGGTCGCCGTCGACATCGAGAGTCGTCGTGCTACCGAAGTTCTTGTTCGCAGATTTATTGTAGATCATTGCGTCGGTCATGCCGGCATAGCCGTTGAGACCGTTCTGGAATGACGTGGTTGTCGGGGTTTGAGCGGGCTCACCGACAATGATAGTTACATCATCGCTCGCCGACAGTTGGCTGTCATTCGCAGAAAGCCTCAGGACGTATGTGCCCGCTGCGCTGAAGCTGGCCGTGGTATCAACCGCTGACGCATTGCCGAACGTGACGGTGCCGCTTCCGCTGACTTTGGTCCAGGTCGTCGTTACGGAATTTGACGGAAGGCCGTCATCGCTTACTGTGGCATTCAGATTTGCGGTATTTCCGAGTGTGATCGACAAATCGTTGCCGGCGTTAACGGTCGGCGCCTGGTTGACGGGAGCTGAATTAACGACGATGGTGACGTCGTCGCTGGAACTCAATTGGCCGTCGTTAGCGGAGAGTCGCAGGACATAAGTCCCCGCCGCACTGAAGCTGGCGGTGGTGTCGACGGCCGACGCATTTCCAAAAGTGACCGTTCCAGTGCCGCTGACCTTCGTCCAAGTCGTCGCAACCGATCCGGGCGACGGAAGTCCGTCGTCACTGACTGTGGCATTGAGATTCGCCGAGACACCGTAGGTAATTGTCTGATCGGCGCCGGCATTCACTGACGGGGATTGATTGCCGCTGGTCGGCTGAACGACTTGCCCGGTGAAAGTATATTGCCCGACCCGACCGTACATACCGTTGCTTTTGACAAGTGCGTAGTACGTGCCGGCTGAAAGTGTTGTGCTGATGCTGGCCGATTGCGTTGTGGACGGATTGGCAGACGCCACGAGCGCTCCGCTCGAATTGTAGATTTCCAGCACGGCATCGAGATTCGCGCCGAGGCTGGCCGTATTTACCTGGAACGTGGCAGTGCCGCTGCCCGCGGCGAATCGGAAAGCGTCGATGTCCGAATTCTGAGCGACAATACCGGAGGCGGTTATTGCACCGCTGGTGACCGCGAGGGTTGTTGCCGTGGCGATCGTATTGCCGTAATCGTCCGGGCGATAACCAAAGCCGTTGATGCCGCCGGCCAGGATCGCCATGTCGTCCTGGTAATTGGTGGCCGAACCGGTTGCACCGTTGTGCCAGGTATTGATCGTGGTGGTGTAGGCATAGCCCATAATGGGCGCCCAGTTGCCGCTACCCGAGGAGTACTCGGCGGTCATGTTCCCATTGGCGTCGAACGAGCTCTGGTGCAGCAAGCCAAAGCCGTGCCCGGCTTCGTGCGATACCGCATCGGCAATGTATTTGGCGTTGTTGTACAGGTCTTTCGCAAATGCGTAGGAGACCGGCGGCGAAACGGGGCTCGTGAACGAATTCACGTAGGAAACACCCCCCGCCGACATCCCCAGCCAATCGGTGTACGATCCGCCGATTGCGATCGTCAGCGTGTAGCCATGCGAGAGGTTGGGCGGCGCTACGGTCGTGACGTTGATGTTGAACGGAGCATAATCTTACGCAACTCGCTGCCAGACCTGTTGAATGATGGAGAGCTCACCGGAGCTGAATGATCCGGCGTTGCCGTCGGTATCGAATGCCGGAGTAACGACATTGCTCCATCCACCCCACTGCGCTTCGAAATGCCCGTCGAAATCAAGATAGAGTGAGACCGTCGCACCGACGTTGCTGTGGAGTGCAGGGGCGATTGGGGCAGCGAGAAGGGTTGACGTTCCCTCAGTCCCGCTCGGCGGTTCGACCAATTGAACGAACGGTTCCGCCATCAACTCCGGGGGAAGTGGCAGCGTGTGAAACTCGGATTCGGTTGCTTCCGGATGGAAGTCATCCACTACGGCGGTCGCGGAGAGTACCTGCCGCACTTCCAGAATTTCAGCCATGCATTCCAAACGACGTGTCTTTTGGGACCGTTTCGTATTTCGCATTAATTCCAAACTCCCGGATGCGTTCTTTATTCCCAAACGACTCAGTCTGTCAACCGAAGTCTGGCTTATGAAACACGCGATAAATTGAGTAGCCCTGTATTTCTCTTGACCGTTCTATCCCCGGTTTTGGGAATGTTGATACGAATCAACAGATTGGGGTTTCCGAGGTGTTTGGCTTGGGTGGTGAGGTAGAGGGTGTTGGGGTTAGTGCTGTTTCGGCGGGAGAACTGCATAAGCCAAGTCAAATCCGCAGGTTAAATGTACGACGGGCTTCTTGTGAGATTTTGCTGAGGGGCGAACGCGAGGGCACGGGCATCGTGGAAATTGATACTTTCGAGAAACACGAGCGCGACGGTGGGGAAAATACCCTGTGGAAAAAAAGAAACAGCCCGCGAAGCCGAAATGGCTTCGCGGGCTGCATGCAATCGATCGGGGTTTCCCCCAACTCTATTCAAGGCGGACGGATCTATGCCTCAGCACTGGGACGTCGAAATCGGCGATAACCCAGCACGCTGCAGAGACCAATTCCAAACAACGCCAACGACGACGGCTCGGGAACCGGCGGCGGTGGAGGGACCAAAATAATTGATGATGCTCCGTCGATGTAGCCGGTTTCCCCTTCACTGGGGAAGTATTTTGCGGCGAACAGCCTGTTATCGGCATTTGGGACGAATATGTTCGAGGCCCAGGTCGCCAGATCATCCCACGCGGTCCCGCCGAGAAGGGCATTGACGCCTGTCAGTGAGAAACTGAGCGATGTAACGCGGTTAGCTTCCGCGTTATTTCCACCCGAAGCAGGAAAGAGTGCCCACTGGTAGTTGCCGTAGCCGTCCAACTGGTTGCTCGGAGGGGCTTTCAGTGATGTGTATGAGACGCTGGGGCTCGTGGTGACGGCGATATCTCCGTCGCCCAAGCCATCAAACGCTGAGGAGAGGGTGAAGCCGACTTCGGTGAGCCGCGCACCGGTGTCGATCGAGCCGGCGAAGTTCGTCGTGATCTCGAAAGTTACCGTTCCAGTACCGGCGTCGGTTCCTGTCAAATTGATTTTGGCGTAGTTCGCCGTCGGAAGATTCGGGTTCGGATTCACATTAAACGTCTGCAGATAATACGAAATCGCTGCTGCATAAGCGTCGCTTGGAGCAAGTGCCACAATGGCGACGACTGCAATCAGCCCGATTCCGCACCGCTTCGGCCCGAAGCATGTCATATTGTTGGCCCCCCCGGTCAAGTTTTACTGCTCTCGATCGATCATTCGATCACAATGCACTGGTCCTAGTGCACGGATTCCACCTTATGGAGGCAAATCGACTTGTACAACTATCCAGTTCGTTAAAATCGGCGAATTCGGTAAGACTCCCGTACTGTACGCATGAATCCTATCTGGACGGCGCGTGAATGAGACCGCCGGGGGGTGGTCATGCGAGTTTTCATTGCCAAAGTCAAAGCCTGCCCCCCCGAGATGAATGTTGGCAACGATGGTGTTGCGTTTCTAACGCAAACTCCGAATCACCGGGAAATCGATACATTCTGAAAAATTCACGGCGCACGACTCAGAAGATGACCTAGCTTTCTAATGAGCAGGTCAAGAGTGACCTGTAAGAGTTCATGACAAAGTCACTCGACGGACCTTGAAAGACTTTGACGTCCTGTAAGTGCCACGGCCCGCGTCGAACGTCGCTGCGGGCTTTCGCATCTATACTTCCGGGAGTCGCAACAATGTTCAGTCCACATCTCGAGCCTGAATCGCATCGCCCGCCATCTCTGCCCCAGAAAACCGGCCGCCCGACTTTCTACCTTCTCGCTCTGGTTCTCGCGGCCATCTGCATGATCCTGTCCGGCGTCAATGCGCCGGCCCAGGAATCGAGTTCGCCGACAATTACGCATATCCAGGAAGACTGGAAAGTCGAGATCGGTACTCCCGACCCCGATAACGAAGCGCCGCAGATCATTGTCGTCTGCACGCCCACGGGAAACATTCACGACACGCATGTGGTCTTCGAGCTCAATCACCAGTCGCTTCCCGAATATGAAGCCGGTGGCATGCAGCTCCAACGCTGGGTCGGTGAAGATCCGATCCACATCCACAACCACTCTGCGAACGGGTTACTCTCACACGACAGTGAAACCATCCAGTTCACGATGTCGATGAGAATCACCGACGCGCAGCAGTTGCGCTTCGAAGTCCTCAACGGCACATCGGCCACATGGGGCAACTTCGGAGGTGATGGCCAGCTGCGCTGTTCAGCCTGGACTCCGCTCGACAACCTGCACGCCTACAACTCGCAGAGCTCGCTCTCGCAGTCACGCGTCGGCTATGCGTCGCATCGAGTGAGAAAGCTCGCGCGAACCGCGGTGCGCTATTATGCCGGCGACACGCTGATTGCGACGGATTCGACCGAGAGAATCGTACACCAGTACACCGAAGGCGACTGAGCCCGGCTGTGCTTCCAGCTACGCGTTCTCTGGTTTCGTTGAGCGGTCTCACGTCGTCCTGTTTCGTTCATCAGGATCTGCGGCCATGAAAATTTCCAGACAATTTCTCAATCCGGCGCGACGATTCGCCGCCGGCACGCGGCGGGGGGCGGTTATCGTCCTCGTCGTCGCGATACTGATTATGGTGTTTGCATTCACCGCGTTCACAGTTGATGTCGGATACATCACGCTGACGCGCGGACAGTTGCAGAATGCGGCCGATGCCGCGGCGAAGGCGGCGGCCATGGAGCTTCCGGCTGCCATCGGCAAGGGGGCGACTCTCACGACCGATCAAGTCAAGGTCGTCGCCGGGGGAGCCGCAGTCGAGGTTGCCGCCGCGAATCGTGCGGGGGATCGCGACGAGGTCTTCGCCGACTCCGTTCGAGACGTCCAGTACGGGCGAGTCACCTGGGACAGCTCGAGCGGGACGTGGCAGAAGGAATGGGACGTCACCCCGTTCAACATGGCGAAGGTGACACTCCGCCGGAATCAGTCAGAGACGGAAGATGGCCAGGCGAATACGGCCGGCGATCAACCGCTCCCGCTCTTCTTTGCACCGGTGATCGGGCATAAGAACGCCAACCTTTCGGTCAGCTCGACCGCGGCGCTGGTGCCGGGCGTCGGATTCAAGATTCGTCCCGGCAGCGGGCTCAAGGTCGGCATCCTGCCGATCGCGCTCGACATCGGGACGTGGAACAATCTGCTCGCCGGAAATGGAAACGACCAGTACAACTTCAATCCGGATACCGGCGAAATCACTCCCAATTCCTCTGATGGGATCAAGGAACTGAATCTCTATCCGACCGGCAGCAACCTGTTGCCTCCGGGAAACCGAGGAACAGTCGATCTTGGAAGCCCGAACAACAGCACCGCGGACCTGAACCGTCAGATCCTCGAAGGATTGAACGAGTTTGATCTCTCGTTCTTCCCGAACGGCGAGATCCGGACCGACAATGGTCCGCTCTACATCAACGGCGATACGGGACTCAGTGCGGGAATCAAGGAAGAGCTCGATGCCATCAAAGGAGAGCCTCGGCTGATTCCGATCTTCACGGAAGTTTCGGGGCCGGGCAACAACGCGACCTACACTGTCGTGAAGTTCGTCGGAATCCGGATTCTGTATGTCAAACTGACCGGCAGCCCGAGTCAGAAGTGTGTGATTGTCCAGCCGGCGCCGTACATGGCACCGACGGTCATTCCGGGTGAAGTCACGGAAGAAGTCGATTCGTACTTCTCACCGGTGTCTCTGATTGAGTGATTTGGGAGACCGACTCGTCCTGGGTCGGCGATTGAGGAACTTTTGTCATGAAACGCATCAAGCGAAATCAACGACGCGGGGCGGTCATTGTCGAAATGGCGCTCACGCTTCCCTTGTTCTTCATGGTTGTGCTCGGAATTGTCGAGTTCGGGCGCGCGATGATGGTGAGCCAGCTGCTGACCAACGCCGCACGCGAAGGGGCACGCCTTGCCATCCTCAGCGGAAATACGAACGAGGATGTTGAGAACGCGGTGACGGAGTTTCTGGAACTCTCCGCGAACATTGATGCCGGGGTTGTGACCGTCAATATCTCGATCACGCCCGCGGCCGGGAACCCGGATCCGGGAGGACAGATCGCGAATGCCCAGTCACGCGACCTGTGCTCAATTTCGGTGCAGGTTCCGTTCGACGAAGTCAGCTACATACGAGCCGACTATCTCGCAGGCAAATCCCTTGTCGGAACCTGCGCGATGCGTCATGAGTAAACACATTGGCGACCATTCCACCGCCTGACGTTGTCTGTCAGCGCAAGAAGAAGCGGCCTCACAGAAGTGTGAGGCCGCTTTTCGTTTCAATCGAATCACGCGGAAAGGTCTCGACGAAGAACTACGCGACGGCTTTCCGGCGACGCAGCAGACGGGTTCCGCCGAATCCGATTCCCAGAATCGACCAGACGGCGAGCGATGCCGGCTCAGGGACCTGGGCAGCGAAGACGCGGAACTGATCGAACCCATCGCCGTTGCCGGTGAAATGAAGTTCGAGCGTCTTGCCGTCGGCCGAGACGGTGAACTTGTCGTTGCCGCGGAAATCGATACCTCTCGTGTCGAGACCAACGTCGGGTACCAGTCCGGTCGGGTAGATCGTTCCCGGGGCGCCGTAAATATCGGACGCGTCGATCGACGAACCGAACAATGCAATTCCGATGATCTTGGTTGCGAATGTGATCGTCACCTTCGCCGAGCCAAACCCCTGGCTGACCGGATCGAGGTGCATGAAGGCGGAACTGTACTTCGTGCCTGCGGCGAGAGTCGTGCCGAGACCGGAGTAGTCGTCGTTCCCCTTGTAGTCGCCCGGGGTGCCGTCGTAGTCCAGATCGAGGTCGGAAGCGATCGTCCCGGAACCCTCTTCCCAGATCGCAAAGGCGTCGGCCTCGAACACACCGGGAGAAACATCGGCCGGAGGTGGTGCGATGAGGGACGCATCTCCGGTTACGGAAACGATAAATGCAGCTGACGCCGTCGATTCAGACGACATCCATGCCGTGGCGATGAGCGTCGCAATCAGTCCAATTCGCATCTCGCAATCCTCCCGCCGATCAATTGGCGTCGGCTGAACCGGTTACTCGCAGATTCCATCACTGCTCTGCAGCCGACTTTATGCTTGAGAATTCGCATTGTCAATTGCAACGGCGTACTTTGCCTGGTTGCTCCAGATTGACTGAACAT
>JBFWWA010000169.1:0-8626 GCA_050246455.1 Planctomycetaceae bacterium | reverse complement strand
AGCGAACCTCGGGGCGCGAATTGCGAGAACTCCCGGCAGACAGACGCGCGGATCGGTAAACCCGTCCGGCAGATTGAAATCCGGGGGAATTGTCGTCGGCAGTTCGCGGCGCGGCGGTCCGGCGGCAGCGACCACCAGTTTCGAGCCCGCATTGAGCCCCGACCCCGAATAATCCAGCGTGTCGATCGTTGTTCGCGTCTGGAAATGCAGATCCAGCGACCAGTCAGTCCGCTCGAGAACGTGACGAAAGAACGCGGGAATGTTGTCGACGTCGAGCGATGGATCGTCCTCGCCCGCAACAATGAACAGATACTTCGCGAGCGAAAGCTGTCCCTGTCCGAGTATCGCGTTCGCACATGTCAGGATCTCCTGCGGCCTGCGCACTCCCGAATACGGAACATACCGTTCGCTCCCGATTGCCAGGAGCAGCGGATGCACACCCGCGGCATCCACGGCATGGACGGCGCGTACTCCCGCAATCACCGTCGGAATGATCGGACCGGTGATCTCATGAATGATCTTGCCGAACGATGTGTCTTCCTGCGGCGGCCGGCCAACGGTCGTGAAGGGCCAGATCGCGTTCTTGCGATGATAAACCTTCGCAACGTTGAGGACGGGGAAGTCATGCGCGAGACTGTAGTACCCCAGGTGGTCGCCGAAAGGTCCTTCCGGCAATACCCGATTCGGATCAACCGTTCCCGCAATGCAGAAATCGGCTTCCGAATAAATCGGCAGCTTGCCGCCGCTCGTCGACATCGCAATGCGCCGTCCCCCCAGAGCGCCGGCGAACATCAGCTCCGACATTCCCTCCGGCAGCGGCATCACCGCGGCCAGAATCATCGCCGGGGAACCTCCGACGAAAATATTGACCGGCAACGGCTCACCGCGCCGGATGGCGGCCGCGTGATGCACCCCGATGCTGCGATGAATCTGGTAGTGCAGCCCGATCTGTGAATTCGGAGCATACTTCCCGCCCGAAATCTGCACGCGATACATCCCGAGATTCGAATGCCCCAGGCCCGGCCGATCGGGATCCTCCGTGTAAACTTCCGGCAATGTGATGAATGCACCGCCGTCGTCCGGCCACGAGACCTGTTGCGGGAGGTCCTCGATGCGAATGGTGTGGGCGAGCACCGGTCCGCTTCTCGATTTCTTCGGTCGCATGTTGAGCAGAGTCCGCGGCGCGCCGGCATACCTCAGCGGCGATTTCCAGAACGCGGCCGGATCGACCTTCAGTTCGACGAGCCTTCTCACCGCGTCGAGCGCATCGCGAAAGAGAAATCGCGTCCGCTCGATCGTCCCGAAGAGATTACTGACCATCGGGAAGCGGCAGTTCTTGACGTTCGCGTAAAAAACCGCGGGACCGCCGGCCTGAAACACGCGGCGATGAATTTCCGCTGCTTCAAGGCGTGCGTCGATCTCCTGCTCAATCCGCACCAGCTGGCCGGTACGGGTCAGGTCCTCGACGCATTCGCTCAGATTTCGATATCCCACCGAACCTCCGCTGCTCTCACTCTCTGGTCGACCACTCTCGCAGAATCCTGATTCTGATGCACAATGGTGCACAAATTCAAACCCGACCCGCCGTTCTGTTCTCCCTCGGCGTTGCGACTCCTACAATTGGAACCGGCCGGGGAGGCAACTCCCCGATATTGCCTGTGAACAACGTAGACAGAAACGTGAAGTAAGCTTTCCGATGCCTGCGCGGCAGGGCGATAAAGCTTTGAACCCCGGCCAAGATGCGGTTTCCGATGCTTGCGGCAACGACGCTACTGAATTTCGTATTACTGCTCGTCCTCTCGGCGGGCAACATGGCGCTGATCGTCGCAGTGGTGAACCGGCTGCACGGCCGTCCGCTCCCCGAGCCGCTGCTCAAGAATCTCCGTCACGCGCACGACGCAACGATCCTTCTGATTCCATTCGTGCTCGTCTGGCTGCTGGGTTTCAGAGGCCCGCGACTGCTGACGGGAGGCCGTTGGGCGGATCTCTCCGGACCGTGGCAGGTCTACCTTGCCCTGTGCGGACTGGGTTCGGTGATGCTCGCAGCCTCAGCCGTCAGATGGTGGCTGCGAAAGCCCCCCGCCGCCCAGCTTTCAAACCATACCTGGATCGTCGATATCGCCGAACGTCTCGGCAGGCGGCCGATCGGCGACGGCCCGTATCGCATGTTGACGCGCGTGCCTCGAAACGAAATCTTTCGTGTCGCGGTCTCGGAGAAACGATACCAGTTCCCGCGACTGCCGCGCGCATGGCATGGGTTGTCGATTCTGCATCTGACAGACATGCACTTTATCGGCACGGTTGATCGGCCCTACTTTGAAGAGATCGCGAAGCTTTCCGAAGAACTCGAGCCGGACCTCATCGTCTTCACCGGAGACCTTCTCGACCGGCAGCATCTTGTCGAGTGGCTTCCATCGACGCTCGGCCGCTTGCGCGCGCCGCTCGGCTGCCACTTTATTCTCGGCAACCACGACTGGGTGCTCGACTCCGATGCGATCCGTTCGGAGTTGACGAAGCTCGGCTGGAACGACGTGGCGGGAAAAACCATCGGCCTCGAACGGGACGGCCGGAGAATTATTCTGGGAGGAACGGAGTATCCGTGGATGGGTGCGCATCCGGAGTTCGGCCCCGCGAACCCTGACGATTTCCGCGTTCTCCTCAGCCACACGCCCGACAATCTCCCCTGGGCGCGGAAGCAGAATGTCGACCTGATGCTTTCAGGTCACAATCATGGCGGACAGGTGGTGCTGCCGGTTCTCGGACCGATCTACTCGCCGAGCAAATACGGCGTCCGCTACTCGGGGGGTGTCTTTTTCGAGGATCCGACCCTGCTCTACGTGTCACGCGGACTCTCCGCGAAACACGCGCTTCGGATCAACTGCAACCCGGAACTGACGAAGCTGGTGCTCGAAACCCCGCACTGAGGGGTCTGAGGCCCCTCACAGCATCAACGGCTCGAGAGAAAAGAGCCACAGCGCCTTCGCTTCGTTGACAATCTCCTTGCGCAACGCCTTCCAGCGAGGCGGCTCGGTCGTTTCCGGCACCGGCACAGTCTCCACCGGGACTCCGGCGCGACGATAGCCAAGCTTGATGCGCGGCAGGAGGTAGAAGTCGTCAACGATGAGCACGCTGTAGAGATTGCGCTGCTTGAGCAGTTCGATGCTTCCTGTCACCGCCGTTCGCGTGTCGGTACCGGTTGTATCCGCAACCAGATCGGTTTCGGGAACGCCGAATTCAATCGCGATTTGGCGCATCATTTCCGCTTGATGCACGCCGCCTTCTCCCGGTCCGCCGGCAAGAATCAGCGTGCGAACCTGTTGTGCGGCATGAAGGTCGCATGCCGCTTTGACGCGCGCCCGGAGGTTCTTGGCGGCCTCGTCGCCGTTCGGAAGATTGCACGCAAAAACGACGGCCGCATCCGCGGCGCGCCGTTCGTCCGTCTGCCCTTCGCAGAACATCTGGGCAATCGGAAACCCCGCCGTGCAGATTCCGATCGTCACGATTGCATAGAGGAGATCGCGCCCCGGTTTCACGATGCGCCGTCGTCCGGCGAACAACCCGGCTAGAACGACAATCAGAAGCGCAGCCACGTGCAGCGAAAACGCGATCGGCACACGCGAATGAATCTCACCCTCACGAAAGGCATCGTAGTATTTGTACGCGTTCCAGGAAGAGACTCCGAGCGCGGCAACGACGCACAGCACGGCGAGTGCACGGAAGATTCCGGGTATCGACGGGAATACCGCGAAAATGAAGAGCAGCGCCCCGAGCAGCCCGATGAACCCCCGCGCCCATGTGACCGGCAGCGGACTGAAATCGAGCCAGGAGAAATCCGCACTGTCGGCCAGGCTGCGAAGATCGCCCAGCAGCGTCAGAAGGATGACCGCGCTCAGAAAGAACGCGCTCCCGCGAGCGACCGCCATCCAGGCCGGGGAGGCGGCCACTTCGTCCATCTTTTCGGCTGGGGTGGATCGCGGTCTATCGACCCGTTCCATTCGCCCCGGCCGTTCGGACCGAATCTCGCGACTCGTTTCCGGCGCGGGGGGAGTCGGGGAAGTCTGCCGCGGCCGCTGCGGACGTCGTGCCCCGGACGAATTCGGCGATCGGGATCTGGAAGGAGTTTCGTCCATGACAACTCGCGTGTCAGCAGTCTTACAAGTCCCCGTCAGACCAGAGATCCTGCTCGACATTTCTGTCGTGATCAGCGGGGCTAGTTTTCCCCATCATAAACGATCAGCGAATAGACCTCATGAGGAGCGAGCCGCTTTCGACCATTAAGAAAACCGAGTTCGACGACGAAGGCGCTCCCGACGATCGTCGCTCCCGTCTCTTCAGCCATCCGGAGGCAGGCCTCCATTGTACCACCTGTTGCCAGAAGGTCATCGACGAGCAGGACTCGGTCGTCGGATGTCAGGGCGTCCGCGTGCATTTCCAGGCAATCCGTGCCGTACTCCAGGTCGTACTGGAGCGACCGTTTCTTAAACGGAAGCTTACCCGGTTTTCGAACAGGGATAAACCGGGCATTCAGTTCGAGCGCCAAAGGGGCGGCGAAGATGAAGCCTCGGGCCTCAGCCGCAATGATCGAATTGACGTTCCGATCTCGGAAATGGTCGGCAAAGGTCTGGATCACCTTGCGGAACGCGGCAGGGGCCGACAACAGCGGGGTGATGTCGCGGAACAGAATCCCCGGTTTCGGAAAATCGGGAATGCTGCGGATGTAGTCCTTCAGATCGATGTCAGCATTCATGGTCCGGCCGTTTTCTCCTGGGCCAGGTTTCCCTTGGCCTGCTTCACGATGTCGGCCGCATTCTCGTCGCCGTCGTAGAGTTCCACAATGCTTTTCCAGATGGTAACGGCCTTCTCCCGCTCTTTGTTCGTCTGAAATGTTTCGGCGCGTTCCATCGCCTTCTTCAGGAGATCCCCGCTGTTCGACTGCCGATGCTGTTGATTGAGTTCGCCGATCAGTTCGTCCGCCAGCGTTTCAATATGCCCGAACTGCTCATCGCCGCTCACCAGCGTTCCAAGCGTCCTGAGTGTCCGCTCGGCCCGGGCGATATCGCCCGACTCATAATAAGACCTCGCGAGGTTCAGCCAGCGGAGCGTTTCGTTCGGAGGAACGCTGCGCCGACCTTTCCGTTTCGAGCCGGCATAGAACGCCTTCTTCAGCTCATACATTTCGATCTTGTCGAGATGCGGATCGATCTTCTCCTGCCATGCTTCCGGATCCGCTTCGACGAGCGGCACGAAATACTCATCCCGCGCACGCAGCCAGTCGGAACCTTCCTGAGACTCCATCAGCTCTTCGCCCCTTGCGAAGCGCTGCTCGGGAGAAAGTTCACGCGGCGATCGAAACCAGAGAAAGCCACCCCCGATCACGAGCAGGAGCAAACCGACGAGGACCCACGTGTTATTCAAAATCTGGCCGATCGGGGACGGCTGATGCGCCCGCTCGACCTCGGCGCGAACAAGGTCGCGCATCAGCGTGCCGCCGCCGACTGCTCCGCTCACGGATGCGGTCGCTTGCGTCGACGCGGAACCGGAGGTGGCGTTCGCAGGCATCGTGGCGGCCGCCCCGTCGAAATCTCCCGTTGCCAGAGTGAGGTCCTTGCCGGAAAGCTCGACCTTCTTCACAACTTCTCGAAGCCTCAGCGACAGAACGTGCGCATCCGGGAAGCGCTTGTCGGGATCTTTTTCGAGAAGCTGGCAGACGATGTCGTCGAGCCAGTAGGGGATCTCCGGCACGATAGTCCGCGGCTTGTCGAATAACCCGTAATTGTGCTTCTGGACGATCTCGACCGCGGACTTGCCGACGAACGGCGGGCGACCGGTCAGCATCACGTACATCACCGCGCCGAGTGAATAGAGATCGCTCTTCTTTGTCGTCCGTTTCCCCTGCGCCTGTTCCGGCGACATATACTCGGCCGTGCCGATGACCCCGCCCGTCACCGTCAACTTCCCGCCGGCGAAGACCTGCGCCACTCCGAAGTCGCTGAGCTTCACGTTGTTATCGGGAGTGATCAGCAGATTCGACGGCTTGAGATCCCGGTGAATGATTCCGGCATCGTGCGCCGCCTTCAATGCGGAGCAGATCTGCAGCGAGAAGTGAATCACGTCCCGCCATTCGATGCGCCGGACGCGTTTAAGACGCGCAGTGAGCGTCTCGCCGTCAACGTACTCCATCGAATAGTAATACATCTCGCCGTCGACGCCGCTCTCGTAAAGCTCGACGACGTGCGGATTCTTGAGCTTCTGCATCGCATCGATCTCTCGCGAGAACCGTGCGACGAAACCTTCTTCCCGCGCGAGCGACGGCGGGAGCACCTTGACGGCCGCCTGTCGGCCCGTCTCCTGGTGCGTGGCAAGATAGACCGTTCCCATTCCCCCCGCACCGACCTTCTTCTGGATCAGATAGGGGCCGACCTGGCTGGGATCCATCGATGCGGCCTCGGGGAACTCGGCGGATTGAACTTCGGCATGGCACGATCGCGTCTCCCGATGAAACGCAGATCGCCGCCGGTACACCAGCCGTACGTCCAATTCCCGGAACGGGCCGCCGCTGGTCATTCCGAGTGTACGATGCGACAATTCTCAGGGTCAATCGTCAAACCCGCGAGACGGGAACGACCCGTCGGGTTGTACCGAGGCATCTCGCAGGAAAAATTCCATTCGGACGGGACAATGTCTGCCGGAGTCTCTGCAACGAACAACGCATCAACAGCCGTGCTTCTGATCGCACACGGAAGTCGTCGCCCGGAGGCGAACGACGACCTTGTGCGGCTCGCAGAGCTCGTCCGTGCTCGTTCGAGCTATCTTTGCGTCGAGGTTTCGTACCTGGAACTCTCCGAACCGACCATTTCCTGCGGAGGAGGACGATGCGTGGAGCAGGGTGCAAGAGAGGTGCTGATGCTCCCCTATTTTCTTTCGGCCGGCCGTCATGTCACTGACGATCTCACGACGTTTCGGGAGGAACTGGCCGCGACCCACCCCGGAGTTGCATTCCGACTTTGCGCTCCCATCGGGCTGCACCCGCTGATTGTCGACGTGGTTCTGGATCGACTGTCGGAAGCGTGATTGGCGCCGGCAGCATCTCGCAGGCAGCCAGGGCGCACTCTCTATTTCTTTCGGTTGTTCCCGCGCTCCACCCAGTGGAGCAACAGCGGCAGAAGCAACAGGTTGCCGACCAGCCCCCCCAGCATCGCGAGGCTCACCAGCACTCCGAAGTAAATCAGCGGGATGAAGTGCGAAAGGGTGAGCACGGTGAAGCCGATGATCAGAGCGAACGTCGAGAAGACGAGCGCAAGCCCGACTCCCCGGTGCGTCTCGCGAAGCGCATCCGAGAAACCGAGACCCGTTTTTCGCAATCTCTGGTAATGGGCAAGGTAGTGAATGCTTGCATCGACGGTGAGCCCCATGGAGACGCTCGCAATCATCGCCGTGCCGATGTTGATCTTGAAGCCGAGCCAGGCCATCCCGCCGACGACAAAGAAAATCGGAAAGAAATTCGGGACGAGCGAGATCAGGCCGATGCGGAAGCTGCGGAACGCCAGCGTCATGATCGTGGTCATGCTGGCTGCCGCAACAATCGAGTTGGTGACCTGATCGCCGAGCAGGCTCTCGATGATGTATGTCAGGAGCACGAAGATTCCCGTGGTCTTGGCTCCTGGGAATTCTTCGGACGCGTACTGTTCGACCGTGCGGATCAGTTCCAGCTTCGTCGCCGAAGGCTGCCGTTCACGGGCGCGAAGGATGATCCGCATTCGGCGCTCGTCGGAATTGTAGAGACTCGGCTCGAACTCCGGCTGGATCGAACGGATCTGGTCGAGCTTCTGGGATACATCGTCCGTTTCTTCCAGTTCCCCCGGCATCAGATCGACAAGGTCCGTAATTGCCACCGCTTTGGTGACCTCCGGCCCCCCGTCGCGGCCGATGCTCCGCAAGCGGTCGGCCAGCCTGCGAACGCAGGCAAGATACTCGGGCGTCAGTTCCTTCGGTGCCGGAAAATTCACTTCCCAGGTGCCCGACCCCCCCAGCCGGGTCTCGACGAAATTGAGCGCCTGCACAACGGGGCTCGAAGCGCGGAAGTTCTTGCTGAAATCGGTTTCGACTTCGAGTCGTTGGAACCCGAGCCCGACAACGACCGTGAGCGCAAGAGTCGCGCCCGTCAGCAGGACCGGGTGCCGCTCGACCCAGCCTGTAATGGAACCGAGAAACCCGACGAGGTGATCTTCCGCCGGAGCAGCGCCCGGATCCGCTGCGAGTCCGCCGAGCAGGATTCCGCCCGGGAGCACGAACGCGGAGGAGAAGAAAACCATCAGCGATCCGAGAGCCATCATGGTTCCGAAGCTCTGAACCGGCGTCGTATGGCTGGAGAGAAGCGCACCGAAACCGGCCATCGTCGTTACGACGTCCCAGAAGACCGGAGGAGTGAGAATGATGAACGTGCGGCGCAGCGATTCGATCCGTGGATGCTCCCGTCGCTCTTCGCGATAGTGCAGCATGACGTGCGTGACGATCGCAATGCCGACGACGGTGACAAGTGAATTGAGAATTGAGCTCACCATGCTCAATCGCAAGCCGCTCAGCTCGAGAATCGCCTTCGTCCAGATGATCGCGACGACCACAACGC
>JBFWWA010000168.1:0-8639 GCA_050246455.1 Planctomycetaceae bacterium | reverse complement strand
CGCGAGTCGGTTTCGTGCACCGTCTGGACCGATGATGATCATCTCGTGATCCAGAAACTCGAGCATGACCCCGACGGCGGATTCGCGTACATCGCCGGTGCAACCGTCCGCTTCCCGCGCGATGCGAAAGAGCTCGGCCGTCGGCTTCTTGAAATCGCCCCCACACTGTGCTGACCTGGGGTGGGCATGTCGAATTGAACATGCCCTCTCAAGGCCGAGGGCATGCGACCCAAGCCGCCTTTTGGACGTGTTCGTCTGCTGCGAGTCTGATCCGCCGCCGATTTCCCGTCTGGACGACGTTCGCGGGACGAGACGGAGACAGCACCCCCCGGGGTGAAAGCCCTTCACAACCGGAAAAGTCCGTTCATTTCCACGATTTCGACGTAAGAAATGCCGGCTTGTCGCCTTCCGGGAAGTAGGTCGCGTGTGCGAGACTGAACGGACCGATAGTTTTTCGATTACGGCGGCGCCGGCACCTGATCGACGTCGCCGTTCCCGTCGCGCTCTTCGTTCGAAAGTTTCGCCCGTCGCATGTTCCGCTTTGTCGCCGCCTGCATTGTGCCGTCATTCCTGATTTCGGTGATTGCGACGGCGGTCATGCGCAAGTTGTCACCGAAGATCGGGCTGATCGATCAGCCTGCGGCGCGAAAGGTGCACAAAACGCCGACCCCGCTCGGCGGCGGCATCGGAATTCTTGTCGGCACGGTTGTCCCGCTGGCGGCGGCCCATCTCGGTGCGTGGCTGCTCCTCAATCATCCCGACTGGCGGAAGCTCCTGCCGGAAGATGTCGCGACCGGAATCGATCTGCGCGGCATTCTCGATCGCTCCATGCAACTGTGGTGGATCATTGCCGGCGGAATCATCCTTTCCGTGATGGGTCTCATTGACGATCTCAGAAACCTTCCCTGGAAGCCGCGCCTTGCAATTCAGTTCGGGGTGGCGATCGGTCTCGTCTTCGGCGCCAAGGTGCAGGCAACTCTGTTTGCACCGTATCCGTGGATTGGCGGTGTGCTGTCGGTCTTCTGGATCCTGGTGCTCATCAACTCGTTCAATTTCCTCGACAACATGGATGGTCTTTCGGCGGGCATTGCGCTGGTAGCGGCGCTCCTGTTCTCGGTGGTGATGCTCGGCTCGAGCGGAGAACCGCGCTGGCTGGTGGGGGGAGTGCTGCTCGTCTTCGCGGGTTCTCTGGCCGGGTTTCTGGTCCATAACTGGCCGCCGGCCCGAATCTTCATGGGAGACACCGGGAGCTATTTCATCGGCCTGATGATGGCGACGACGACCCTGCTGGGAACGTACTATGATGCGTCGGGGAACCCCGATGTGAAGCATGTGATTCTCGCGCCGTTCTGCATTCTCGCAGTTCCACTGTACGACTTCTGCTCCGTGATGCTGATTCGGCTGCTCGAGGGGCGAAGTCCTTTTCATGCCGACAAGAGCCACTTCTCTCATCGGCTGGTGGAGATGGGGCTCAGGCCCAGAAACGCGGTCCTCACAATCCATCTCGCGACGTTGACGACGGGGCTCGGCGCGCTTCTGCTGTATCGCGTGGCGGACTGGTCGGGAGCGCTTCTGATCGTCGCTTTGATCTGCTGCGTGCTCGCAATCGTGGCGATCCTCGAAACGGTGCGGCGGCGCAATAACGGGAATGGAAAGTAGCATCGAGTTTCGAGAAACCACGACCTCTCATGGCTAAGTCGCAACGAAAGAACGAAGCGAGCGGCAAGGGACGCATTCCGTCGACCGAGAACCACGACGGGCCTGACCTGCTGCAGCTGATCGTTCGCTCGCTTCTGTCGATGCTCATCGTTGCACGCTGGCTTGTTCCGACCGAATCAGCAGCGGATGGCGGCACGCTCTGGCTCGCGCAGCTGACCTTCGGCGTTGCGGGGCTTTGGGTCTGGGCCGAATTTCGGGCCGGGGAGTTCCGCGTCCGATTCGGCTCGCTCGATCTCGCGTTCGGGATGATCGTCCTGGGGCATGTTGTATCCGCGATTGTCGTCCTGATGACGGAAGGGGATAAGCGGGCGGCGATCAACATGGCGTGGGAATGGGTTTCGCTCGGAACTTTATACTTCCTTTTGCGGCAGGTGATGGTGGACCGGGCCTCTCTGCGGACTCTTGCCGTGACGATTGCCGCCACGGTAGTCATGCTCGCCGGGTTCGGCATCTGGCAGCATTACGTTTTCTATCCGTCGGCCGTGCGTGACTACGACGCCAGGCGGCTGGAACTGAATCAGTTGAAGAATGCGCCGCCGGCAGCCACCGCCGACGAGTCTTCGCGGCGCATGCAGCGGATTCGTGCGATCGAATCCGAGTTCTATGCTGAGGGAGTTCCGGCCAGCGAATCGGGACAACAGCTCTTCGAGCGACGACTGCGCAACAGTCGCGAGCCGTTCGGGATGTTCGCGCTGGCGAACAGTTTTGCGGGGTTGCTGCTCGTCGGCTTCGTCCTCACGCTGGGGCTGTTCGCCGATGCGATTTCTACGGGGGGGCCGCGTCGAAGCACCATTATGCTCGCTGCGGCGGCGCTCGTAATTGCGTATTGCCTGCTTCTCACCAAGAGCCGATCGGCACTGGTCGGGCTTGCAGCCGGTCTCGTCGTCTGGGGATTGCTCGTTGGGGTTCAGCGCATCGGGACTTTACGTCAACAGACGCTATGGTGGGGGGCGGGTGCAATTGTTGCGGGCCTGCTTCTGTTCGGCGGCGCGGTGCTGAGCGGCGGCATTGACTTGGAAATGCTGACAGAAGCCCCCAAATCGCTCGGCTACCGCGCGCAGTACTGGCGGGGGGCCGCGGCCACAATTCGCGAATCTCCCGTATTCGGGACCGGGCCGGGGAACTTTCGACAGCGCTATCTGAAACACAAACTCGCGGAGTCGAGCGAGGAGATCGCCGATCCGCACAACTTCGTGCTCGATGTCTGGGCCGGGGGCGGGCTGATGGCCGTGGTCGGGCTGGCCGCGTTCCTCACGCTGCTTGGCATCGCGAACTTCCGCGCAATGCGCAGTACGGCCGATGCAGCGCCCGCGACAGTTCGGAAGGATGTGGTCGTCGGCGCGGCTCTTGCGTTCCCGCTGGTTTTATTGATCGGGCCGCTCGGTGGGGTGGGAAATCCTGACAACCGGATCGTGGCGCTGGCCCTCGCCTGGCTTGTGGTGATCTACGTGATGTGGTCCGCGATCCGGCAGCACGACGAGTCCGGTCTCCGCTCACAGAACGTTTGCGGCGGACTTTCCCCGAACGCGGTAGCGGCGGCCGTTATCGCACTACTTGTCAATCTGGTCGCGGCGGGGGGAATTGCGATGCCGGCAATCACGCAGATTCTCGTCATCCTTGCGATCTTCGCATCGGCGGTAACGATCGATTCGCGATCGAGCGCTGCGCCGGAACCGGAATCGCGGACAAGATTCCTCATCGCGGCAGCGCTCGTTCCCATCGCATTCGCAGGCTGTCTGCTGTCGGCGACGAAGCCGGTGCTTGCCCGGACCGCGTCCATTGCGGCGGGGGACGACGCGGTTTCCCTCGGTGGCCCGACGGATCGCGCGGAACGGCAATACGCCGCTGCGGCAGAGGCGGATCCGTTTTCGGCCGAGCCTCTCGAAAAGCTTTCCGAACTACAGTTCATCCGCTGGGAAAAGGAAGCGGGTGACGCGAAAGACTCATTCGAGCAAGGGGTCGAACTCGCCGGCGAAGCAATCCAGCTCAACCCATTCAGTCCTTACGGCTACCGCCGACTTGGCGGCTGGCACCTCAAACGATTCGGAAGAACCGGCCGGAAAGAGGACGCGCTCGCGGCAGCGGATCAATTCGCGAAAGCGGTCGAGCGACTCCCCAATCAATCCGGTTTACGCGCGGAATTCGCCGACGCGCTCGAGAAGGGGGGCCGACACGAGGAAGCCCGCCGCGAGGCCGCCTTCGCCCTCGACCTTGATGCAATCAACCGGCAAGCGGGACACGTTGAGCTCTACCTGCCGAAGGAAGCCGAACGCGCAACGCGGCCGCCGAGCGGGGCGGTTCCGGGTTTGACGGTGGAGGCGCTCCGCAAACTGGCGGGAGGGTGACGCTCGTCCTGGAGCGATGGGCGTAGGCCGATAATCTCGGATCGATGCGGGCTTTTTCCCCATCAGCCGGGGCGGATTTTCGTAAATGGGGAGGGAGCGGGAGTTGGTGCGCGCAGGGAGCGACATCCCGAGCATTCTTCTCACTCTTCCCGGTGAGAGCTAAGATAAGGCGGTCTTCCGGTCCCCCGGCAACGATTCGGACCGTTCCGGTGGCCGGCATCCAGTGAGTGGCAAAAGGGCGGGTTTATGGCGCGCGGTCTGGCAAGCGGGATTCTGGTTCTCTCGGCGATCATCGGAGCGATCTGGTGGTTCAATCGCTCGGAAGAACTCGTGATGCAGCAGAAGAAGCTCGCGAATCCGCCGCGGCTGGTTTCGAAGGAAGAAGAAGAACGGATGGTCGAGTCGCTGCGCATCGGCGCACCGCCGATTGCGGAGCAGGGTCCGCATCCGAAACTCGTCGCTGAGCAGCGGAGTCATGATTTCGGCGTTATCGGCGTCGCTGAAGTGCAGCAGAAAAGATTCCCGATCAAAAACGAAGGGACCGTCCCGCTCAAGCTGGTGCCTGGTCGAACGACCTGTGTCTGCATTACCGGGAAGATGGAAAAGAGCGACTTGGCGCCTGGCGAAACCACCGACCTGATTCTGGATGTTCGCGGTCACGGGATCGGCAGCGATTTCGCCCATACGTTTCACGTTTATTCGAATGACCCCGAAGCGCGAGATATCAAGTACATCATCACCGGCAGCGTCGTGATGCGCATCGCGATCACCCCAGGTACGACCTGGCGGATGGGAGATTTGAGCGGCGACCAGCCGGTTCCCCTGACGGGATTTGTCGGTTCTCCGCTGATCGACAAGTTTCAGATTCTCGGAATCGAAAGCCGGAATCCGGAACTGACCGCGAAGTTTGAACCGGCCTCTCCGGAACTGCTGGCGGAACGGCGATGCAAGTCGGGCTATGCGGTCACCGCATTACTCACGCCGAAGTTCCCTCCCGGAAAATTCGAAGGCGAATTCATTGTTCGCACGGACATCGACAAATCGGAAAACTTCCCGGGAAGAGAACTTGCCCTGCAGGTGACCGCCGCTCGATCCGGTCCGCTTCGCTATCTGGCGGCGACCAACGGCGCGCGATGGTACGCCGACACCCGCACACTGTTTCTGGGAAGTTTCTCGGCTGCGGAAGGGAAGAGCACCGCCATCCCGGTACTGATCCAGCAGAAGCCGGACGAGAAAGCATTCGAAGCAACGGAGGTGCAGTCGAGTACGCCGCACCTTGTGGTGGCACTCAAGCCCGTGCCGGATAGCGAAGCGGGAGACGGCGACCGCAAGGTTTACCATTTAACGTTCACAGTTCCGCCCGGAAAACCGGCCGCCGGCCAGGACGAGAGGAATCCGGCGACGGTTCTCATCAAGACGAATCACCCGGAACTTCCCGAACTCGAAATCAAAGTGATTTACGTTTCCCTCTGATCGCGGAAGCGGGACCGGTTGCTGGAGTTAGGTCAGGTCGTATTCGCAGAATCATTCCCGGCACGAAATGACATCCCGGAATCGGAAGTGATTCACTACGATGCGTTCGCGGGGTGTGCCAGCGAAATCCGGAGGGAATCAGGTTCATGTGGATACGGAGTTCTGTCGCGGTTTTCATGTTCTGTCTGCTGGTGGGCGTTGTCGGTTATGTCGCGGGATGCGGCAGTCCCGCCGATCAACCGCCGAGCGATGGAAAGAACGCGGCCCAAGGGAACAAATCTCCCGCTGAAACCCCGATCCCCCCGCCGAAGCCGATTTTGAAAGACTGGCAGAAGCCTGCCTTTGCGCTGGTCCTGACGGGGGAACGGCATGGTTACCTCGAGCCTTGCGGATGCTCTCCGACGCAGTCGGGGGGACTCTCGCGGCTCGGCGACCTGTTTCGTCAACTCGATGAACGCGGGTGGCCGCATGCCGCGCTCGATCTCGGCGGCTCGATCCGCCGAGACCGGTTGCAAACGAAATTCAAGTTCGCAGCGTTGCTCGATTCGTTGAAGGATTTGAAGTACGCGGGAATGGCGCTCGGCACAGAGGAACTTCGGCTCGAACAATCGGAGCCGGGCTATCTGCTGACGCGGCTGGAAGTCGATCCGAAGAAGCCCGAAGCGAAGCTGCCGTTTCTGGCGGCGAACGTTGTCTTCTTCGGGATTCCGGAATTCGGCGTTCCGGGACCGGAGAATTCCAATATTCCGCTGGTGACACGTTCGCGAGTAATCGCCGCAGGGGGAAAGAAGATCGGCGTTACGGCGGTCTTCGGCAAGGGATACCGATCGACGATTCTGCCGGAAGGGGCCCGGGGGGATCTCACGATCGAGGACCCCGATGTCGCCCTCAAGCCGGTCGTGGAAGAATTGAAGAAGCAGTCGCCGGATCTGATGGTGCTGCTGTCGCATGCGAGCAAGGACGAATCGACGGAAATCGCGAAGGCCTTTCCGGACTTTCAGGTCGTCCTCACGGCGGGTGGGCCGGAAGACGGCGACGAAGAGCCCGAGAAGATCGGCAACACCTGGCTGCTGCAGGTGGGGCACAAAGGGAAGTACGCCGGCGTGCTCGGTTTCTATCCGGACGATGCATCGCAGAAGCTGCGTTTTGAACTCGTCGACCTGGATGTCTCGCGCTTCAAGGAAACGCCGAAGATGCACGACCGGATGCGCGAGTATCAGACCGTGCTCGCGGAGAATTACGATCGGATTCTCGAAGATCTTCCGAAGGCGCCGCATCCGACCGGGGCCAAATTCGTCGGCGCCGCGAAATGCGGCGAATGTCACAAGAAGGCCTACCAGAAATGGAAGAACGAATCCGCAACCGACCCGCACCACGCCCGCGCCTTCAAGAGTCTGAGCATCGGGCGAAAGGGTCAGGAAAAAAACTGGATTTCGCGAACGCACGACCCCGAGTGTCTCTCTTGCCATGTGACCGGATGGGAGCCGCAGGAAGTCTTTCCGTACCCGTCGGGATTCCTCAGCGAGAAAGCGACGCCGCTTCTGGCGGCGCAGCAATGTGAAAACTGCCACGGACCGGGGAGCCGGCACGTCGAGTTTGAGGAACTCTGGAAGAAAGATCGTGCGTCGGTCACGAACGACGAGCTGATTGAGGGGCGAAAGGCGCTCAAGCTGACCGTTGAAATCGCGAAGCAGCGCACTTGCGTCCGTTGCCACGACTACGAGAACAGCCCGAAGTTCAACTTCGAGTCGTACTGGGACCGCATCCGGCATCCGTGGAAAGATTGAGGCGTGGACTAAGCGCTCGGCGTCGCTTCCGCAGGACGTGTGGTGGAGCCGGTCGCCTGCATCGCCTTCAGTTCCGCAAGGATCTCCGTATTGAGCGTTTCTTCGAGTTCGCGGAGATAGTTCGCGACCGGGGCGCCGTCGAGCATCCGGTGGTCGTAAACCATCGTCACACGGACGGTGCCGTCTTTTGCGACGGGGCCTAAGGTGAATGTCGTCGCACCGGTGCAGGGGGGATGGATGCTGATTGCCCCCAGTGAAGAAACCGTCGTAAGGCCGAACGTGCCGAAGCGGGTTGCGCGCATGTAGCCCGAAACGTTCATTGAAACCCACCACGCGATCCGCCTCAGAAACGTCGGCACACCGGCGAACGCAATCTGCTGGCGAAACCGTTCGACCTGCTCGACCGGCAGGTCGCGCGTTTCGGCCACCAGGTCGTGCAGTCGAGCGAGCGGAACAATCTCGGGCTTTACGAACCGTGCGAAAAGGACCCAGTCTTCACCATCAATTTGACGCGAGACAGTCATCCGCCCGATCGTGTAAGGATGCTCGTAGAAATATCCCCACGGCCATTTCATATAGAGCCGGCGGAGCTGCGGTCGGCGCGCCGACATCAGCGCATACGCTTTGATGAAAAGGGCCGGCCAGGAGACTTTCGGGTCCACCTGGGAGCGAAGTGCTGCCACTTCCTTGACGTTGCAGTAGCGCGTGAGCGCCTGGCTGGGAACGCGGCGCGAGTATTTCAACAGATCGACGACAAGCCGCCGGCTCTTCGGGAGACGAATGTTTCGCCCGACAGTCTCAGGAGACTTCGGGGGCAACGGAATTTCAGGCATGTCGAGGGAGGGTTACGGGCTGCCGGCCGCGGGTCGCCGGCGGGAAACAGGATTGCGACTGCGTCATGTTGACGAAATTCGCTCCGGCAGGCAATTCCTCTTGTGAAGCCGGGACGTTACTTCCCGAGCGCAGCAATCCGTTGCTGGAGTTCGGCGGACGTGATTCCAACGATTCGAAAAACCTTCTTCGTGGATGTTGCACCCCGATGCAGCTCGATCTGCCCCGCCTTTAAGTGAAGTTCTTCAGCAAGAGCGGCCGCGATGGCATCGTTCGCTCTTCCCTTCTCCGGCACTTCCGTGACGGCGACTTTCAACCTTCCGGCGTGAATGCCGACGACTCCCGGACGCCGAGCGCGCGGCTGCGCCTGCACGGGGAGGAGCACACCGTCGTCGGTCTGCAGCAGTTCGATCTCGGTCAACGGTCGTCCTCATTCAACTGGGAGCAATCCGCGGTTCGGCATTTTGACCGATCAACAACCGCC
>JBFWWA010000167.1:0-8659 GCA_050246455.1 Planctomycetaceae bacterium | reverse complement strand
GATATTCCACAGGCCGAAGAAGTCGCGCGACATGTTGCGACTCTGGACGTGGCTCGCGATGTGGAGAACTTCCTTCGAGGAGAGTTGAAGAAGATTTGTCCCGACCTCGTCTCCTGACGAGGAGCGTTTTCATTCCGCGGCTTCCTTCCGATGAAGGAATCGGACGATGATCGAGCCCTCTCACCGGGAGTTTTCCGGTGACAGCAGCCCGATGAAACACATCGTCCACGGGGCCGCGGCCAAAGGTACAAATGCCAGTCAACTTGCGACTCCGTGTCGGGGCGCAAGTCCGGATCAAGTCAGGTCCAACTAGAGTGCGTATTCGAATTCATTCGCTCGAACCGGAATTGATCGAAGAGCGCGGCGCAGCTGCGGGCGGAGTCCATCTGCCGATTCAGCTGCCCCCGGTCTGCTCGGAGTGGATTCCTTCACACGACCTTCTCCAGTCTCTCTCGAACGAGCCGGCTCCATGCCGCTCCTTCGAATGGGCGCATGCACTGTGTGCGCGCGGAACGGCGGAGAGCCGCTTTCGTGCCGACTCGACATCGTGCGACCCGGCTGCGAGCAAGACGCGTGAGGGCACCCCCCTGCAACCGCACGATCGACTCTCTCCAGAGGGCGACGCCGGCATTTCGCGCGTGCAAATGGAATCGAATCGCCTCGCTTGCCGCTTCTTCACTGCGGCCAGGGTGCGCGATGAAAAAAGAAATGCTCATCAACGTTCTTCAGCCCGAAGAGAGCCGAATCGCCATCATCGAGGATGGCGTGCTGGAAGAACTTTACGTCGAACGGAACAGCCTCGAGAACTACGTCGGCAATATCTATAAGGGCCGCGTCGTTAATATCGAGCCGTCGATTCAGGCGGTTTTCGTCGACTTCGGCGTCGGACGCAACGGCTTTCTTCACGTCAGCGACGTCGAGTATCAGTACTACAAACATCTGCTTCCCAACGGCCGCGACCGTAGTGAAGACGACGAAGACGATCCCCGGACCGCGCGCGAACGTCCGCGCGGACGCAACGAGCGAAGCGTTCGCAACAAGCCTCCGATTCAGGAAATCTTCAAGCGCGGCAGCGAAGTGCTGGTGCAGGTCATCAAGGAAGGAATCGGCACCAAAGGTCCGACTCTATCCACCTACATCAGCATACCCGGTCGATACCTCGTGCTGATGCCGGGTCTTCAGCGCGTCGGCGTGAGCCGCAAGATCGCGGATGAAGACGTGCGCCGCAAACTCCGTTCGGCGCTTCACGAACTGAATCCCCCCCCGGGCGTCGGATTCATCATTCGGACCGCGGGCATCGACCGGACCAAGAAAGACCTGCAGAGAGACCTCAACTACCTTCTCCGGCTCTGGCGAACAATTGTCCGGCGTATCCGCAAGACTTCTGGCCCCGACGGGATCTACGAAGAAAGCGATATGATCATTCGGACGATCCGCGATATCTACAACGGCGAGATCGACTCCGTGCTGATCGACGAGCCGCAGGCCTGCGAGCGCGCACGCGAATTCATGAAGATCGTGATGCCTCGGCACGTCAATCGTGTGAAGTACTATGACGGCAAAGAGGCTCTGTTCCACAAGTACAACATCGAAGACGAAATTGCCCGCATTCAGACCCGTCATGTGCCGCTGCGCGGCGGCGGCTCGATCGTCATTGATCAGACCGAGGCCCTTGTTGCCATCGACGTCAACAGCGGAAACTTCCGAGCCGATGACAACGCGGAAGAGACCGCGTTTCAGGTGAACCTTCGAGCGGCTGAGGAGATCAGCCGTCAGATTCGCCTGCGGGATCTTGGCGGGGTGATCGTCAATGACTTCATCGACATGCGCGAAGAGCGGCATCGCAGAGCTGTTGAACGAGCCGTCAGAGAAGCAATGAAGCGGGACCGGGCCCGGACAAAGGTCCTCCGCATCAGCCCGTTCGGCCTGATCGAGATGACCCGCCAGCGAATCCGGCCGTCGCTGCGCCGCAGCATCTACGAAGATTGCCCCTGCTGCGCGAACACCGGCCAGGTCAAAACCGCCGAGAGCATGGCCATCGAAACGATGCGGCTGCTGATGACTTACGCCCACAAGGCCGAGGTTCGCCGCATTTCCATCGAAATCCATGAAAGGGTCGCGAATTACCTGAACAACCGAAAACGCAAGGAAATTACGGGTATCGAGGAGAGCAGTCACGTCACGATCAGCATTAACGCCCGCACGGACGTCGGCCCGGAGCACCTCGTTTTCAAGTGCACCGACGAGATCGGCAGTGAGGTCAAAATGCCCCCCCTCGTAGGCTCGAAATCCCGGTCGCGACCAGCTAGAATACTGGATTCCAGACCCCGGCGAGGGGGTGCCGTGGGCGGCTTTGCCCGACCGTGGACCCATCGTCGAACGTCCACAGAGAGTCGAAAGATCATGTTCGCAATTTTCGAAGACGGCAGCCATCAGTACCGCGTGAAGCAGGGTGAGACTGTCGCAGTCGCTTATCGTGTCGACGCCAAGGCCGGCGATACGATTGTCTTTGACAACGTCCTCCTCGCAAACGGCGGGGATGCCAGCTCGGTTGGAACACCGTCGATCAAAGGTGCGACCGTCAAGGCGGAGGTGGTCAACGCAGAGCTGAAGGGGCCGAAGCTGGAAATCGGCAAGCTCCGCCGACGAAAGAATTTCCGCCGACACACCGGCCATCGCCAGCGCTACACTTCGGTGAAGGTCACCGCCATCGACGTCCCCGGCTTGAAGATCAAGGCCAAAGAGACTGCGGGCGCGACGGAATAGCCGACGTCCGAACTCAATGAAAATACAGAACCCGACATCGTTTGAGGGCGGGTTCTTTTTTGTTTCAAGATATCCGGCGGACAGATCCGCAGGTCGATTGCCCTAGGCCAGCACCGGTTGCTCCGCATGGCGGAGCCGTTCTTCCAAAGCTTCAACCTCGTAAGGTTCGAGCTGAACCACCTCGTTGGGATGAAGCCCGATGACGTAGTGCCCGTACCCCAGCGACGTGCAGTGCTGCAGGTCGCAGTCGATGAATCGGGGACAGGTGTCGTCCTGCAGCCCGACGATGACTCGCTTATCGCGGACCGGTTCGTTGTGCACGAGAGCCATCCCGTCGGAGGAAATATCTCGCGTGACGAGTGTGGCGACACGATTGAAATCAGGCCGTCGCGTCTGTTCGTCAATGGGAATCAGCCACACAACTTCGCAAAACGCACCGCGCGATGCCTGGCGGCTTTTGTTGTCAATGCTCTGCATGTACGTCCGATTCATACGGCCGTGCAGGATTCGCTTGACTTCTTCGCGTTTCCGATGAAATAGAAATCCGAACATGGCTTACCCCAACCCAGTTGCGCGTGACCTGCGAACGATTCGCGGACCCCGGAGTGCCCATTGAATGGACCCTGCCCGTTGATCCGCAATGCGTACCTCAGATCAAAGATACATCATGCAACGGAAACGGCTGCGGCAAGATCGCGGGTGGAATGAAAGATGACGGTCCGGTTGCAGCGATTCTTCCGGATAATCGGCGGCTCAGCGAAGGGCCATCAGAAACGCCAGAATGTCCCGAAACTCATGAACCGACAGCTGTTCGACCAGTTTCTCGGGCATGACGGAAACATTCTGAGGACGCCGTTCTTCGATCTCCGCAACTTCGATCTGGGTGGTTATCCCCTCGGCTGTTCCGAGCGTGAATTTGCCGTTCCGCTCGTCGCCGATGATAAAGCCCGTTTGGGTTCGGCCGGATGACATGACGAACGACCAGGTCACGAACTGCGGAGCGATGTCTTTGCTTGGATTGAGAATGGACTCCGCGATCTTCCTTCGGTTCTGTGTCCGTGCGATGGCCGACAGATCAGGCCCGATACTCCCGCCACGTCCCTCGACGCGATGACAGCGCGCGCAACCCGCACCTCCTGCCCGGAAGAACGCTCGTCTCCCGGAATCGACATCACCGCCGCTTGCTGTCGCCGAAATCCACTCTTCAATTCCGGCCGGCCTGCGCTTTACGATCGAGTGAACCTCGACAGGAACGGACAGGCCGAGCTTTTCCGCGATGATCGCCACTTCCTCGGCCACGCGCGTCTCGCTGTTCTTAACATCAGACCCCCCATGCTCCTTGAACGTTCGCGCTGCAATCTTTGAAGTTTGCTCATCCTTGCTCAGCAGATTCCTGAGGACCCGCAGCGATTCTGTACGCAGCGTCTGATCCTGAGCTGAACTGACTGGCTGGAGCGCCGCACCCGTCTCGTCGACGGCTTCAGGCTCACCAGAGAACAGGCTGCTGCCGGCATCGGCACGCAACCCCGCCGGAGCCGCCTCGTTGCGAACAATGCCGAGCAACATCTCCCAACGTTTGGGCAGAACTGAAAGTCCGACGGCTCGCACCGCTTCCGTTTTGAGCTCGCGATCATCGGAACTCAGCAGTTGCTCCGCGAGCGCCGCGTCGAACCGGGGATCGGTCGGGGCGAGCATTCGGAGCGCGATCGCCCGAAGTCTCGGAGCGCGATTTCCATCCCTCAGGATCTTGAGTGCGTACTCTCCCCCGGAGGATTCGTCGATGGAAGATCGTTTGAGTCCGTCGAGCATCTCCATCGACGTGAGAACCGCTTCCATCAACTGCGATGATGGCTGGCCGACGTTGAGTGCGGTTTCGAGTCCTGGACGGAGTTCTTTCAGTGAATCTTCCCCCACCCACTGAACCGCGGCCCTGCGGACGGATGCGTCCGGATCGGCGAGTGCCGCTTCCAGAACGGGCTTCACCAGTCCGTTCCTGTCGTGCGCGCGAGCTGCAAGAACGAGCCCCAGCCGGACTCTCGGGGATGGAGTCGTCTGAGGTTGAATGGCCTCTGCCAGTTCCCCGGCTGTCAATGCATTTGCAACTAGCCGAATCGTTGCTCGAAAGACGTAGGGATCGTCCACTTCGAACAGCTTGGCGATCAGTTCCGGATGAGAGACCAGCTGCTGATTGAGGAACGGTTCGATGAGTGACAGGGTAAAGAGCGGATCGCGAGTCGGCCTGCGGCGGAGATCGTCCATGAACTTGTCGACGGCTGCCGTGTCGAAATTGAGAAGTGACTGCCAGCGATTCGTGGCAGCGATCTGCTGAAGACGTTCAAAGCCTGCACTGCGGTTCGCCCGATCTCGAATCGACGAAGTGACGAAAGCGGTCGCAACTTCGTCGTCGGGAGACGCGAGAGGCGGGAACGGCCCGGAATTCCCGTCAGCTAATCCGGGTGGAACTGCCGACAGCAAAGCCCACAACGCTTCGATTCTTGCCCGCGCGGAGAAGGCATTGCTGCCGAGCGCGTGTCGCAATTCGTCTGTTCCGCCGGCACGTTCCGCCAGTGACCGTGCGGCTGCTCTCCGGACGACGAGACTTCTCGACTCTAGCTGCTGCGCGGCCTCTTTGAGTCCTAACTCGGCAACGGGAGCAGACTGCGGCTGGACGGTCTTCGGAACGTCGACGCTGGAAATGCGCCAGACGCGTCCCTGTCCGTGGACGTTGTAATCTTTGCGGACCCAATCGCTGCAGAAAAGTGCTCCATCCGGCGCAACCGCAAGACCGACGGGACGGAAGTTTTCCCCTCCGTTTACGATGGGTTCAGCGACGGATTGGAATGAGGTACCTGTATTCTTCAGCCGGAATCGATCGATTCGATGATCGCCCCACGACGTCACGAGGAGGTTTCCCGTAAAATCTGCCGGAAAGCCTTCCGATTCATAGGCCACAATGCCTGAAGGCGCCTCTCCGGTCCCGGCGACCATGGGAAGGGTTCCGGGGAGTTCTCCGTCCCAGGCCGTGAACGGATGGGTGCCACGCCGTCCGTTTCGAAAGCGGTAACCGTAGTCGCCATCATCAACGACGTGCAGCAATCGGCATGGGGGGCGGCTGTCCGGATCATTGTCAACGGTGAATAACCGGCCGAACACGTCAATGCATGACGCATGAGGATTCCAGAAGCCGGTCGCAACGCGCGTCAGTTTCGATCCATCGAGTCGACACCGATACAGACTTCCCCCTTCCGCCTCGCCGGAGAGCGTGCTGCCGTCGGAGCCGACCAGTCGATACGCGGCCCCGAGGTTTTCTCCCAGGCCGATGTACATGTTTCCGAGCGCATCAAACGCGAACCCTGCCAGACCGTTGTGCGGATAGTCGCCTGCGGTCTCCAGCTTCAGTATGCGTTTGGTCTCCTCGGGGGAACCGTTTTTATCCTCGTCGGGAAGAAGCAGGACTTCTCGGCGCGTGGCCAGATAGACCTCGCGTCCTTCTCGCCGGACGGCCACGCTCATCGCGTGTGTGAATCCAGTCGCGAATGCGTCGATTTTGTCGGCAACCCCGTCTCGATCGGTATCCTCCAGGATCAGGAGACGGTCGGTCGGATTCCCCTTGTAGTCCGCCGCGGGGAAATGAGTATTGCTCTCGATTACCCAGACGCGTCCACGCGCGTCGACATCAATTCCCGTCGGCGTCACGATCTGCGGGGAATCCGCGAAAAGCTGAATCTTCAACCGCGGATCGATGCAGAGCGGCGCGGAATTCTGAGGAGAGTTCTCCTCAGCCGATCCCTCAGCTGCAGAGAGCCACCCGAGCGCAACCACAATGGCGACCCACGCGCGCAGCATTGGTTGATCCCCCCCGCTGGTTCATCGGATGCTGCAAACGCGGCATGTACTAATTGGCAGAAGGAGCAGCGGCGTCGCCAGCAGATTTCTCGGAGACCTTGAGATCGCCCGTGACAGGAACGCTCGCAGCCTGCAGCACTTCGCGAGTGCTGTCGTCCTGAACAAAAGCCACCAGATGGAGCTTCTTGAATTCCATTGGTTTGGCGCGGAATTCCCGTTCGATTCTCTGCTCCAATGCCTCGAGATAGTCACCCAACTGCTGTTTGATGTCGCTGAGTTTGATTGCTCTTGTGAAGGAGATCTTTCCTTCATCAGGCCCGATTCCGTTTGGTCCGCCCGGCATTGCGCGGACGACCATGTTGTGATGACGAATACCGTTTGAACCGAGATACGTGACTTCTTCCTCAGCGAGCGCGAGACGCAGCCGAATGGTCTGGGCGGAAGACTTGAGTCCGTCAACTTGCGCGCTGATCCGGACGGTTCCCTTATCGGCGACGGCCTGCAGTTTGATCTTGATCTCGCTCTTTTCGGCGAGCACCGGATTGATCGCCTGCTGAAACTTCTGAAAAATCGTCGTCGAATAGGAAACGAGAGGGTGTCCGATCTGCTCAATGGGCTTACCGTTTACCGTGGCGGACGGGGTACCACGCTTGGTCGGGTCCGGATAGTAGTACGCGTGCCGAGATTCCGAATCCTCGTTGGTCAGAGGATTCTCGCCCGCTGTATGTTCGTGATACACGACCGCGACCACTTCCGACGGCTTGTAGCTTTGCTCGACGCGCCCGATCGCGACATTGGCCGCGATGCAGGGGACGCACTCGGCCCCGGTGAAGAATTCGACGAGCGCAACGCGATTCGCCCCGTCCTTCCGCGGCGGGACGGGCTTGTCTCCGAATCCGGTCATGGCCTCCCGGTAGACTTTGTCGAGATGTGCATCGAGGCCGTCCGTATTTCCGTGCTTCTTCTTCCAGAGTCGAGCAAGCGTTTCGCTCGGCAACGGATTTTGAGATTCCTCCTGCTCCCAGGTCTGCTGCAGAATCGACTCGATGTACGGAAGGACGGCGAGTTTCGAATAGAGCTCGATGGCCTCGTCATCCTTTCCCTGATGCTCTTCGTATTTCGCTAGCGCGTATAGAATCTCGTGATTGAAACCATCTTTTGCGCGCACCTCTTCCAGCGTTGCCGCCGCTTTCTTCTGATCGTCGGCGCTCGCATCGCGAATCAAGGTTTCAATCGCAAAGTTCGTCGATGCGGCCGCCCGTTCCGCGTCGATGATCGGCTTCCAGGCTTTCGCGGTCTCTTCCGAGATCTCCTTTTCGACGAGATCAAACTGCGCCAGTGCCTTGTCGACGAAGTATTTGTTGGCATTGAGGATGATGGCACCGTCCAGCCTGGCCTTCTGCGCCATGCGAGGCCCCCATTGTGATGCCAGCTCGACCAGCTCGTTCATGGCCCCGTCAACCGCCTTCGAGTCCATCTTCAGCTTCTTCGACAGCATCAGGATGCGACTTGAGGCCGGGAGAATCAGCGGACTCCGAGGATACTTCGTGCGGAACTCCTTGAGTGCCGCGACAGAATCGTTCGCCTGAGCGGCTGCTGCGAACTCTTCCCGACCCGACATTTCCTTCGGCTGGAGATCCGCAATCGAATCGGCCGCCGTGGGGACCATGCGAATCGGATCGCAGCCCATTGCGCCGTATGTCACAGTTCCAATGATGTTGCCGTCGGCCAGCGTGCCGACGACGTCCAGAGTATTCTCGCTGGTCACTTCAAACACGAGATGCAGCGATTCCGGTTTCACTTCCGACGAGGTCAGCTTCGGGTTTCCGGGAAGGAACTGCGACTGGATGAGTTTCGGTGTGAGCTTCTCTCCCTCCTTTGCGATGTCGACGAGCATTGCCGGAAAGTCGACCCCTTCCCGGTAATTGCTTACAACAATCAACCAGCGGCCTTCGGTGGAAGACCGCTTCGTGGCCGGGGCCGGCGCTTTGTCGGCTGCGTTCGAGGCTTCGGCGACAGCTTCCCCGTTCGGAGCGGAAGGAGCCTG
>JBFWWA010000166.1:0-8682 GCA_050246455.1 Planctomycetaceae bacterium | reverse complement strand
CAGATGACGTTGCCGCGCGACGTCGACGGCTGGGCGCGCTATCGCGTCGCCATCCTCGGTGATCTTCCCCCCGCCCAATTCGACGAGGAGAGTCAGAAATCACTGATCGAATACGTCACCAATCGCGGCGGCACGGTCATCCTCATTGCCGGAACCGAATCCATGCCGCAGTCGTTCGCCGGAATGCCGCTGGGGGATCTGCTGCCGGTCGAAGCCGGCGCCGCGCACGATTCGACAATGGGTTTCGAGCTCGAGCTCTCCCCTGAAGCGCGGCTTATTCCCGCAATGCAGATCTCTGACCAGGCCGGGACGACCGAGGATGTCTGGAAGGAAATGTCCCAGCGGCTGCCGATCTATTCGCTCTCGAATTTCTGCGTTCCCAAGCCCACCGCCCGTACTCTGATCCGCGCGAGTCTCAACACGCAGCAGCACACTTCCGAGAACGATTCCGCGTTCCTCTGCTGGCAGACGGTCGGCCGCGGACGCGTGGTCTACATTGCCGCTCCGGCTGTGTATCAACTCCGGCTCCGCCACGGCGATCGCTATCACTATCGGTTCTGGGGACAACTCATCCGCTGGGCCGTCGCACGCGACCTGTCGCAGGGATCGAAAACCGTGAAGCTCGCCACTGATCGCTCACGTGCCTCTGTCGGGCAGAGCGTGCAGATCGTCGCCAACCTCGCCGATGCCGGCGGCCAGCCGGTCCGCGACGCCGAAATCCGGGCGCAGGCCTCGCTCAACCAGACGTCGGTCGCGCTCGTCGAGTTGAAGGCGGACGCGAACATCCCCGGCCGGTATCTCGGAGAGTACGTCGCGACCGACGAAGGGACCTTGACGTTCCAGGCATTCGGCGCAGACGTCATTCAGCTTCTTCAAGCCGAAGGAATCTCGAACCCGATCGAAACGAGCCTCGTGATCGATCCGATGCAGTCGACGGAGACCGAAGATACGCGGGCCAACGCGCCGCTGTTGCATCAGATCGCCCAGCTGACGCACGGCCAGGTCGTTCCGCCGACCGCCGTGCAGGAGCTGGTGGAACTCACCGACCTCGATCCGAACGTGCGCGAGGAAACAGTTCGTAAGCCGACGTGGAATCGTTGGAATTTTCTGTGGCTGATGTGCGGCGTATTGTGCATCGAGTGGACGATCCGCAAGAAGACCGGGCTTCCCTGAAGAGTTCGAGATTTCCCGAGGAGGGAGATTGAAGATGGCCACGAGCAACGCAACCCTGCCGACGAACAACTTGCCGGCCGTGATCAACGAACGGCTCGCGGAGATCCGCCGCCGCGAATCGACCCTCCGGTTGCGCCGCGGGTTGATCGACGCGCTCGCTCTCTTCCTCGGGGCCATGCTGATCGCACTGCTGATCGACTGGAGCTTCACGCTTTTCGATCCGGAAGTCCGTAAATTCCTGACCTACACGGCCCTCGGCGCCGGCGCTGTCGGAATCATCGCGTTCGTCGTGCTGCCGCAGTTTCAGCGGAAAAGCTTGAACGACCTCGCGGCGGAGGTCGATCGTTCGGTTTCGTCACTCGAAGAACGGTGGCAGACGGTCACCGAGATCACGATGTCGACCAACGGCCACGCAACGACCGGTTCGCCCGCAATGCTGCGGCAGGTCGTCAAGGAGGCGGTTGCCGGCGAGCCTCTGGTTGATGCGAGCTCGGTCGTTCCGGCATCGATGCTCAGGAAGCATCGCTGGGTGCTCGCGGCGGTCTTCGCGGCACACCTCTTCATCTATTTCGTCGACGCGCCGCGGGCGTGGGTGCTGCTGCAGCGATTCTGGTCGCCGACGGCACCGGTCAGTCTGACCCAGGTGACGTCCGGAGGAGATCTCGTCGTGCCGCGCGGCGAGAAGATCCGTCTGGAAGCGACTGTTGCGAGACGTCCGCAGGATGAAACAACTCTCTTCCTGAGAAATACGCAGGGAGAAATCTCGACGTCGACACTCTCCCCTTCCAACAGCGAACGGACACAATTCCTGTACTCTTTGGCGGCCGCAACCGAGAACTTCGAATATCGCTTCCGGTCAGGGGACGGAGAAACCGACTGGAACTCCGTCACGGTTTACGATCGGCCGAAGCTCACAGCCGTCGATTTCCGGATCACGTCGCCTGAATACACAAAGCTCCCCCCCATCGAGAAGACCGAGCTTCCCGCCAAGGTGCGCGCCGTCGAAGGGAGCACGCTCGAAGTGTCGTTCAAAGTCGACCAGCCTCTGGAGAAGTTCGCCCTCGAGCTTGGTCAGAACAACGTCGTCACGGTCGCGCGAAACGACGCCGATCCTTTGCTTTACACCTATCGCCAGAAACTGACCGAGACGATTCGGCTCGCCCCCCTCTTCACGAGTGAATACGGACTTCAGAACAAGCGGCTTCCGTCGAGCCAGATCGTCGTGTACGCCGACAAGGCGCCGCAGGTGACGATCGTCACTCCCAACAAGGAAATTTCTGTTCGTCCCGACGACGTCGTCGAGATTGAATGGAATGCCAAAGACGACTTCGGCGTGACCCGTGCCGAAGTCATCGCCTACGTCGGCGACACTCCCGACATGGCCAACGCTGTTGTGATGCCGGTCGAACCGGAACCGGCTGCAGCGGCGCCGGCAGAACCGGAGAGTGCGCAAGCCCCGGTCGCTGCACCGGCTGACCCGAAGGCTGCCGCGAGTCCGCCGTCGACTCCCTCGAAAACTGATCCACCGTCGAACGCCCCCACAGCCGCTGGGCCGCCCGATCAACAGAATCCCGTTTCCCAGTTGAAGAACGCGCCGGATGCGGCGGATGCAAAACCTTCCGACGGACCACCGAAATCGGAAACCGACCGCAGTGCCGACTCGACGAAGCCCGGCGACAATTCCAGCCCGCCACCGAACAGCAATCGCGCCAACGAACCGAATCCCGGCTCCGCCGGTTCATCTCAAGGAAAACCGGGTGACGCACAACCTCAGTCGAGCAACTCTCCTCCTCCGAAGACCGCGGTCATTCCGGTACCTATCAACAACTCGGCCGGCGAAACGGCGGTAAAGGGCAAAGTGAAACTCGACCTGAGCAAGTTCAAGCTCAAGCAAGGCGAACAGATTCAGTATATGGTTCGCGTCTACGATTCGCGGAACCTCAACTCGAGCGGACAGACGCATTCCCAGGGACAACAGCAAGTATCCCGGACGCCGAATGATCCCGGAAACGGAAGCGCGCAGAACGGGCAACAGCAACAGGCGAACGCTGCCGAAGCACAGAACTCTCCAGACTCCGATGCGAAGTCTGCGACCGGAAACGCCGCCCCCGCCAATGAGAATCCGAATGCCGCTGCGAAGGCGATCGACGGCAATCAACCAGCCGCTGCGCAAACGAGTCCGGCAAACCCGGCTGACGGAAACGCGCAGCGGAGCACCGAGCCCTCCCGGAACATGACTCAGGGAGGGAATCCGACCGCCGCGAAGAACGGAGAGAACAACAACGCACGAACGGCCGGGGGCTCCAGCACCACGCCGCAGCAGACGGCTCGCGCCTCCGTGAGCGATTCGCAGAATCCCTCGTCTGCCAACGCATCATCCCCAAGCAATTCGAACAGCAAACCGAATGAGCAGCCTCCGTCCGAGGGAGGGATGACCGGCGCGCCTCAGCCGGAGAACCCGCTCAATCCGCAGAAGCTCGACGTCGATTCGCAGTCGACGGCCAGTTCCACGATGAAAATCCACATCGACGAATGGGCCGGAACATTCCAGGGGCAACAGCGCGAACGGCTGGAAGTCCTGATCGACCCCGTTCTCAAGGAACTGGATGCCACGCTGCTCAAAGCACTCGAACACCTCAAACCGGTCTCCGGTGCGCTCGGTGCGGCGAAACCGTTCGATGAAGAACTGAAAACTTCGTTGAAGGGCTCGGAAACGCAGATCGAGCGAGCTCAGTCGCTCGTCGCCGATCTCGTGAAGAAAACCGATGGCAGCCCGTACGCGTTCATCGGACTTCAGCTCGTCGATATTATCGAGCTGCACATCTCTCCCGCCCGGATCGAAGTCAAAGCGACCTCGACTGATCCCGCCGAGAAGCGGATGGGGCACACCCAGCAAGCGGAATTCCACCTGACTCGCGCTCGCGAGATGCTTGCCGAACTGAATCGGCAGTATGAGTCGGCGAAGCGGGACGCAAAGCTTGCGGAGAACATGCAGCGAATCAAAAAGATGTATCAGGTCTTTCTGGAAGAGACGTTCACCGCGCTCGGATCGAACAAGCCCAGCCTGAATCCGAAAGATCGAAAGATGGCCGAACTCGAACTCGACGAAGAGTTCATGAAGCAGTACACCGAAATTCAGAAGCAGTGGCAGGAAGTGCTGAAACAGCTGGCGAAAGCGCTCGCCGAGGACCCGCGCCTCCTGGAACGCTACATGAATGCGTCCAGAAAGAACGTCGACACGCTCCGAGATCAGCTGACCATCCTCAACAGTCGGCAGCAGGAACTGATGCTCCCTGTCGATCAGCTGCTCAAGAACCCGGGTGCGAAACCGGCTGCCGACAAGAAGGAAGATCCCAAGGAGCCGACCGCCACCACATTCCTCGAAACGAGCCAGCGCCGGGACCTGGCGGATATCGCACAGTCGCTGACTTCGGTACAGGAAGATTTCAAAACCTGGATGCCGAAGACGGCGAAGACTGACGATCCGAAGATCGTCGCTGCGACGGAGCAATCGACGAAGGTGGCGGCTCTGGCGAACGTCACTGCCGACCTCGGGTTGAAGTCTGAAGACAAGGCCCAGGCCGAGAAGAAGGCCGTAGAACTCGCAACCGAACTCAAGACTCTGGAAGATCGACTCTCTGCCGTGGTTGAGGGCGCAGCGGATCAGACGCAGCTGATCGAGCATGCCAACCGCCGCCTCGCGGTCGTCCGGAAAAGTCAGGAAAATCTCGCAGCCTGGGCGGAAAAGAACAAGCACCTCGAGGCCGCTGAGCTGCACCGCGTGGTGGAGATCGATCAGCACCGCCTCGCAGACGACACGCTCGTTCTCAGCGACAAGCTGGAGAATCTCGAAGCGCAGCTGGCCGGCGTGCCGGGCGACATTCTGGACATTGCCGATGAGATCAAGCAGACGATGCGATTCGACGTGCTCGTCGACCAGATGAATGCCGAACTCAAGCTGCGGGATTCCGATCTTCCCGCCGCAAAGGAGCACCAGCAGAAAGCGATTGAAGGACTCGCGCGGGCTGAAAGTCAGTTCGACAAGCTGATCGACCGCGTCATTGAAGAACAGGACAAAGTCCCGCCGCAGGTCCCTGATCTCGACAATTTCCAGCTGCAATCCCTCGAAGATCTTCTCGCGATTCTGGAGGCCGAGCAGACGCTTGCTGAAACGCTTGGAATTCCGAATCGCCCGACGAACCTGCAGCAGTTGCAGGCGTGGATGATGCGAAACTCGAACGGGCAAGGCTTCGCAAACTCCTTCCGGTCCGGTGCGCAGAATCGCGCGCAAATGACCGAACGGGCGCGCCAGGAAGCGCTTCGCAAACTCCGCAAGGCGAACGAAACCAGGGATGCGAAGCCGGTCAATGCCAAGGCGAAACGCTGGAACACCCTTTCATCCCGGCTCGATGACGTGCTCCGTCAGGGACGCGGCAACACGCCGCCGAAACAGTATCGCCGCGCCATCGAACAATACTTCGAGATGATCTCCGGAGCCGAAGGGGCCGCATCTGCGCCCGATCCGGCGAAAGCACCCGCTGCGGCACCGAATACGGAGGCAAAACAATGAAATCAAGCGATCATCCCGGGAGACGACTTCTGCTGACTGCCGTGGCCGTAGTGATGCTTTTGCCGGCGGTTTCCGGAGTCGCTTACGGTTCACAAGCGGACGACGAAGTTGCTGATGCCAGGATGCAGGCCCGCATCGACGAAATCCTGCAGAACGCCTGGAAAGAGGCATCCGTGATTCCCTCCGTACCGGCGACTGATACCGAGTTTCTCCGCCGGGTCCATCTCGACCTCATCGGCTGCATCCCGGCCGTCAGTGAAGTTCGCAGTTTTCTCGACGACACGTCTCCCGACAAGCGCACCCAACTGATCGATACGCTGCTGGCGAAGCCGGCCCACGCCACCCACCTCGCGGACGTCTGGTCGCAATTCCTGCTTCCCGACGACGCCATGGTGAACCAGATGGGTGGGACGACCCGATTCGAAACCTGGTTGCGAAACGGCTTCGCGGAAAATCGATCGTACGCGGAGATCGTGCGAGAGTTGCTGCTCGCGAAGGGGCAGCCGACCGATTCAGGACCCGCGCTCTACTACACATCGCTCGAACTGAAGCCCGAGAAGATCGCCGCGAGCACATCCCGTGCGTTTCTCGGAATCCAGATTCAGTGCGCGGAATGCCATAATCATCCCTTCGACAAATGGACGCAGCGCGACTTCTGGGGTTACGCCGCATTCTTTGCGCGCGTTTCTCGCGGCAACAATGGCAACGTCATGCCCGCGGTATTCGTCAGCGATCAGAACGCCGGCGAAGTCATGATTCCCAACAGCAAGGATGTTGTGCCGCCGCGTTATCTGCTCGGTGACATCGTCCCGGAAAGTTCCGAACGAACGCGCCGCGAGTTTCTCGCCGACTGGATGACATCGTCGTCGAATCCGTACTTCGCAAAAGCGGCCGTGAATCGGGTCTGGGCGCAGCTGTTCGGACGGGGAATCGTCGATCCGCCCGACGACATGCGCGAGCCGGAGGCGGCGCACCTGAAATTGCTGCTCCACGAGCTTTCGACCTATTTCGCGGCGACCGGTTATGACGTGAAACGTCTGTTCCGCGTCCTGGTCACGACGGACGCGTATCAACTCTCGAGCGGCAAGTCTGCGGGCGAGGAGCGGCCTCCCGAACTCTTCGCGGCAATGCAGCTCAAGATTCTTTCTGCGGAGCAGCTCTACAGTTGCGTAGCGGCAGCCACTTGCAGGCCGTACGACAACGTTCTGGCGAGTGTGCCTTCGAGCAGTGCCCGTCGCGCCATGACGAACCGGACAACCTTCGTGAATTCATTCCGCGCCCCTTCCGGCAGCCCGACGGAATACCTCTCCGGAATCCCACAGGCGCTGATGCTCCTGAACGGCCGGCTCGTTGACGATGCAACGGCGCTCAAGCGGAGCGACATTCTCGTCTCGCTCGACGCGCCGTTCCTCACGGATGCGGAGCGGGTGGAAACGCTGTTTCTCGCAACCCTTTCCCGGCCCGCATCGCCGGAAATCGGCAAGAAGTTTGAAGAGTACGTCGCCTCACAGAAAACTCCTGACGACAAACAGAACGCGCTCGGAAACGTTCTCTGGGCGCTCTTGAACAGCGCTGAATTCGGAATGAATCATTAGCACAATTCTCGTAACGAGGTGACCCATGTCTCGTATCGATCGACGTAGCTTTCTCGCCCGATCCAGCTTTCTTTCCGCCCTCGGCTACAGTGCGAGCGGCTGGTTCCCCGCATTCGCCGACAATCTCTCCGCAAAATCCGAAAAGCGGCGCAGCTGTATCCTCCTCTGGATGAACGGCGGGCCCAGCCAGACCGACACGTTCGATATGAAGCCGGGGCATGCCAACGGCGGCGAGTTCAAGGAAATTGAAACCGAAGCCCCCGGCGTCAGGTTCAGCGAGCATCTCCCCGGCCTTGCGAAGCATGCTCAGAGCCTCGCCGTCGTTCGTGGACTCAGCACCAAGGAGGGAGACCATGGTCGCGGAACGTATCTGATGCGGACCGGGCAGCGCCCGATGGGTCCGGTGCAATACCCGGCCATCGGCGCATCGATCTCGAAGCAGCTCGGCAAGCCGACCGATTCGTTCCCCAACTACATCAGCATCGCGCCGTACCAGGCCCTGAGTCAGGAAGCTTTCGGGCCCGGATTTCTCGGTCCCCGTTATGCTCCGCTCACGGTGGCATCGTACAACCGTTTTCGTTCCGGTGCGCAGGGAGACGCCGGCGATTACGCCGACCTGAAAGTCGACGACCTCTACTCGCCGGAGCATCTCACCACCGACGCGGTCCGCGCTCGGCTTGAACTCTGGAACACTCTGCAGGACGACTTTCTCGCGCGGAAGGGACGCCCCGATGGTCCCGTCGCGCAGGATACCGTCTATCGCCGCGCTCTGCAGATGATGGAAAGCGCCGCCGCGAAAGCCTTCGATCTTTCCGAAGAACCGGAGGAAGTCCGGAGCGCTTACGGTCGCGGCCAATTCGGCCAGGGGTGCCTCATGGCGCGCCGTTTGGTCGAACAGGGAGTCGCGTTTGTGGAAGTGTCGCTCGGTTCGCTGGGCGGCGGCCCGACATGGGATACCCACACCGCGAACTTCCCCTCCGTCAAGACTCTGTCGGCCGAACTTGATAAGGGTTGGTCAACACTTATGTCCGAACTCAAACAGCGAGGATTGCTCGAAACGACGACAATTCTCTGGATGGGCGAGTTCGGCCGCACACCGCAGATCAACGGTAACGCGGGGCGCGACCACTTCCCCGCCGCCTGGACCTGCGTCTTCGCGGGTGGCGGAATCAAAGGGGGCCAGGCCTTCGGCGACACTGGAGCGGACGGAATGTCGGTGAAGGAGGGCAAGGTCGATGTCGGGGACGTGCTCGCCACGCTGACATCCGCGCTTGGCGTCGAGCCCGGCACCGAGAACATTACCCCCGCAGGCCGACCGATCAAGATCGCGGAAGGGAAGCCGAT
>JBFWWA010000165.1:0-8744 GCA_050246455.1 Planctomycetaceae bacterium | reverse complement strand
CGAATACCGGGGCCCCTTCGGCGTCATTCCCACCCGGACGCCGGGAGTCCATTTCACCGAGCTCATTCCGCAGATCGCGCAGCGGAGCGATCGCTTCTCGCTCGTCCGCTCGCATGTCACCACTGCGCCGGGACATCCCGATGCCGGAACCGTCGCGCTCACCGGATTTGAAGAGATTCCCGCGCCGGTGCAGCCGAACTTCGGATCCATCGTCGCGAAGCACCGCGGCGACCAGCACGGCCTGCCGCCGTTCTTTTCCATCGCGCGCGGCGTGGTGATGGATGGCGGGCGGCGCATTGAAGGTTACGGCGGCGGCACGCTCTCGCAGGCGCATGATCCCTTCATGGTGGGATGTTCGGAAACGGGCGAAGTCGAGCTGCCGGCGCTCAAGCTGCTCGACGGACTCAACCCGTTCCGTATTCACGATCGTCGCGTACTTCTCGCGCAGCTCGACACCGCTACCCGACGGATTGATCAGCAGACCGGCGCACCATGGTCGCGCAACGTCCGCTCCGCGTACGACCTGCTTCTCGACCCCAGCGCGAAGCAGGCGTTCAATCTGACACGCGAAAGTGAAGAGACCCGCGCCCGCTACGGCTACACAACATTCGGCCAGAGCAGCCTTCTTGCGCGCCGGCTCGTGGAAGCGGGAGTGCCGTACGTGCAGCTCAACTACAGCCGGCACGTCGAGGCGCTCAACCCCGGGTTCGAATTCGGGTGGGACACCCACATCTACAATTTTGAGCTTCTTCAGGACCAGCTCTGCCCCATTCTCGATCGCGCGTTTTCAGCCTTGCTCGACGATGTTTACGATCGCGGGCTCATCGACGACACGCTGATCGTGATGATGGGAGAGTTCGGGCGCACGCCGAAGATCAGCGGGCGAGCCGCGCGCGACCATTGGCCTCAGTGCTACTTCTCGATCTGGGCCGGTGGCGGCGTCGAGCCGGGCCGGGTCATCGGAACGAGCGATCGACTCGGCGCGCATCCTCTCGACCGGCCGATCACTCCGCTCATGGTCGGAACGACGATCGCACAACTCGCAGGCGTTGATGCTCAGGCGCGTGCGGAGATGAATGTCCTCTCCGGCGGCGAGGTGATCGATGCGCTGCTGTAAACAAGTGGTGTTGCGTCGCCGTCGCTCGACCGCGGCACAAAACGCCGCGGCTCGGTCTGGGTGGCACGCCCTGCCACGGGAGTGGTTCTCCCGAATTCGACCACGCCCCTCGAAGACTCAGGGCCTGCCACCCGAGTTCTCGGGCAACGCCGAAACTCATCCCAGGTTGCCGCTCTTCGTCCTCGCCTGCATGTTCATCGGCGCAGTCTGCTCGCCAGTTTCATTGCCGGCAGCGGACCCTGTCCTGCAACGGCTCACTCATGATGGCCGACTGAAGTTTACCCCCTTCTTTCGCGACGGCGGGAAGGACGTGATCTTCGTCGAACTTGTGAATCCGACGCTGTACCAGATTCGTCGCCTGGCACTCGAGGGAGAAAAGGCGGGTCACAGCGAGCCTCTGAATGCGGATGGGAAAACATCGGAGTTCGAACCGGCCTGGTCGGCCGACGGCGAATGCTACGCCTATCTCAAAACGCGCGCGGCGCTCAGCGTGAGTGTTGTCGTCCGGAATCGTCAGGGAATGCAACTCGGCGAGATCCTCCCCGCCGACGGATTCTGCGGCTATCGAAGTCCCGCGGTCGCACCCGATCATTCGCGCGTCGCGTTCTCTTATGCCGAGAAAGGTGCGCAGCAGATCTACTCGTCGAAGCTTAACGGCGAAGACCGAAAGCTGCTCACTCCGTGGAGCGGGATCAGCAACTGGCCGTCGTATACTCCCGACGGTCATGCGATCGTTTTCAGTTCGAGCCGGGATGGGAATTATGAACTGTATCGGATGAACGCCGACGGCTCGGACGTGCGCCGCCTGACCGAAAGCCCGTTTCAGGATATCCGACCTCGCATTTCGCCGGATGGTTCGAGGATCGCATTCACCAGCCATCGCGACGGCAACGCAGAGGTTTACGTCATGAATACCGACGGCACGAATCCGGTTCGCGTGACGAACAGCACCGAGCGCGACGACTACCCCGACTGGCATCCCGACGGCAAACGGCTGATCGTTGTCAGCGAACGTCGCGGGAAGCATGATCTGTACATCATCGGCATCCCGGAGTGACGGGACTGAGTTGAAAGATGCGCTGCGACAAGTAAGCCTGTGTCCCGTGCAGAGAGTCCCTCCAACCTGATGGTCACCCATTCCAAGTGAACAGCAACATGACGCGACAAAGCATTCCGAGGATCGTTTCTTTCATCTTTTCCCTCGCGGTGATACTCGCCGTCGATTGCCGGAACGCTACGCCGGCGCGCGCAGCGGACGCCGTGAACATCGGCTCGAGGCGCGAGTTGTTTGTCGATCGGGATTTGATCGAGAAACTTGACGGCGGCGTATCACTCAAGCTGCATTCCCCCACGGCGCGCGAAATCGCGATCCAGTTCGATCAACCGTGGGAAGGAAACGCGAGCGGATACCCAACGGTCTTTCAGGACGGCGAAATCTATCGGATGTATTACCGCGGCCACCGGTATCGCGTCGGTCCGCCGCTCCAGCAGGCGCAGACGGAGGTCGTCTGTTACGCGGAAAGCCGCGACGGAATTCACTGGACGAAACCAACGCTCAGGCTGTTCGACTGGCCGGGCCTCCCGGATCCGAAGGCGAACAATATTGTCTGGCTCGGCGGACCGGAGACGCACAATTTCTCGCCGTTCAAAGATGCGAACCCGAAAACTCCCGCCGAAGAGCGCTACAAGGCGGTCGGCGGAACGGTGACGAGCAACGGGTTGCTGACGTTCAAATCGCCCGACGGCATCCACTGGTCGAAGCTCAGCGATGGTCCGGTGGTGACGAAGGGAGCTTTCGATTCGCACAACACCGTCTTCTGGCATCCGGAAACTTCGCGCTACTTGATGTATGTCCGCTATTTCAGCGAGGACGAATTCAAGGGGCTGCGTCTAATCGGACAGTCGTACTCGAACAATTTTCAGAACTGGAGCGAACCTGTCGGGTTGTCGTACGGAACTTCGCCGCCGCAGCAGATGTACACGAATCAGATTGGACCGTATCACCGCGCGCCGCACGTTCTGTTCGGCTTTCCGACCCGGTACGTCGCGCGCCCGCTCACCAGGCACATCCAGGAGCTGCCGCCGGTTGAACTTCGCAAACAGCTGATTTCCGGAGACGAGCGAGTCGGCACCGATCTTACCGATGGGCAATTCATGACAAGCCGCGACGGCGTGACCTTCCATCGCTGGGACGAAGCCTTCCTGCGTCCGGGCCCCGAAGCGGAGGGACGCTGGCTGTATGGCGACAATTATCAGAGTTACGGCTTGTGGGAAACGGCCTCATCGACACCGGGTGCGCCGCCGGAAATTTCGCTGCATTTCAACGAAGGCTCCTGGCGGGACGAAATTTCCCGTCTCCGCCGCTACACCCTGCGTCTCGACGGATTCGTCTCGGCGCACGCCAATTATGCGGGGGGAGAAGTGACGACCCGGCCGATACAGTTTGAGGGGAATCGGCTCACGTTCAATTACGCAACATCCGCGGCAGGGAGCCTGCGGATCGAGATTCAGGATGCTGAAGGCCAGCCGATTCCGGGCTTCACTCTCGACGAATCGGACGAGCATTTCGGGGATTCGGTCAACCAGACGGCTCGCTGGAAAAGCGGCACTGATGTTGAAACTCTGGCCGGAAAGGCTGTCCGGCTCCGTTTCGTGCTCCGCGACGGCGACCTGTTTTCGTACCAGTTCACGAAATGAACAGTGACTGCCCGTTTACCCCACGCGTACAATATGTTGATACGGAAACAGGGAATTCTCCAGTGTTTCCGTGGGGTGTTCACCCTGCCGCCAGGGCCCTCGGGCTGCACTGGCTGACCCATTTTGTTATTCTGAGCGCATTCTGCTCTCACATCTCTCCAGCAGCAGCGACTGAGAATCATGGATTTGCCGACATGTCCCGGTTGCGGCCAGTCTGTCCTCGATGAGGACGTGGAAGACTGCCCGTTTTGTGGGGCTTCGATGAAAGGTGGCGCGGGGGCTGGTGCACGGCACACGCCGCGTCCTGCCGTCCAGCGACCACTCCCTTCGTACGCGCGGAAACCGACGACTCCGCCGCCGTCGACGGCGCCGAACGCGCCTCGAACCGGTGCGCCGGGGGCTGGTGCCGCCAAGAATCCCGGTGGGGGACCGGCAGCCGGTCCCGCGACAGGGGGCGTGACAACAGGTGCCGGTGGCCGAAAGGCCGTCTCTCAGACCGTTGCGGATGAAGAGAATCCGTTCGACATCGATCCGCAAGCGGCTTCCAAAGCCGTACAGGTCGCAAAGACTCGAACCGCTCAGAAGGCGTACAAGGTCGTCTGCCCGATGTGCGAAACGGCGGGCTTCATTCCGGCCTCGTCTGCCGGAAAGGATGTTCGCTGCGCGAATCCCGAATGCAAACTGCCGATCTTCAAGGCCCCGCTTCCTCAGCGCAAGTCTTCCAACGATACCGCGACCATCGACAGCAAGAAGAGCTCGACTGCACTCGTAATGACCTTGCTCATCGGCGGCGTGCTCTTACTCGGAGGAGGAGCGTGGTTTTTCCTCTCCGGATCATCGCCGGTGGTCAAGCAGAAGCGGGCACCGCATCCGGGAGCGTCTGAAGGGGACGAGGAGCCGGTCGTAAAGACTAACGGCGAGGAAGAACCGACGGAAGCACCGCCGCCCGCCGAGGTCCCGATCACACTCGCCGAAGTCGGTAAGACCGTTCTCGATAATATGGTCGCCGCATCGCAGAACCCGAACCAGAACCGAAGCAAGCCGTTTTGCCGGCAGTCCACCGCAGAGACTTACGCCGCCGTTAACGAACTCGGCGAAGCCCGCAACCAGCTCGAACGTCTCCGCGACGTCGGCAAGCAGCTTCCGTATTACCAGGTGATGCCGCTCGTCTCGATTGCCTGGCAGGAACTGAAGGCCAGGCAGACGGCAGAAGCGAAGAAGCTCCTCGACCAGGCTGTCGCAGTGACGAAACAGCCGCCGGGCCTTCCACCGTATGGGTCGGAATCGCTCAATATTGCGTCAAACCTCGCGGCGGCGCTCGCGGCATCGGGGCGGCTGGACGAAGCGCGGGAAATCCTGCAGAGCCGGACCGAAACCGGAACACTTGCCGACCTCGTCGCACTCTGGCGCGCCGCGTTCGATTCCAGATCCTACGACTTTCAGGCGTTCGTGGCCGATCAGCCTTTGAGCTCTGGCGCGCCTCCGCAGTGGGCAACCGTCGCGCGCTCGCTGGCGTATCGTGGCTACTTTGATGCGGCTCTCGCCTGGGCGGAGGGAAGCGGGTCCCAGGAAATCCGTGTCGACTGCACCATGGCCTGGGCCGAAGCGCTCGTCGATGACGTTGCCCGCCAGAAACAGCCGGAACGGCTCAAGGCACTCGATCCCGCGGCCGCCAAGCTGACACCAGCCGGAAAAGCACGTCTTTACGCGCGCCTTGCGGGGCGCAGCATCAACGGGATCGATCAAGCGCAGATTGACGCCTGGCTCAAGATTGCGCGCGACACGATCGCAACGATCGGCGAGCCGACTCCGATGACGGTTCCCGGAATGGCGGAAATCCACAACACCGATAAAGAGAAACTGCCCGATCCGTCGAATCTGCGACTCGCGGCACTCGCATCCGCTGAACTCGCACGCGTTGAGGCGAAGCTGGGTCAGAAAAAGGAAGCGTGGGCTTCGGTCAATCGGGCTCTTAACTACCTGCGCGGTACCGCGCCGCCGGTTCCTGCCATTCAGGTGCGCGTCGACGAAATTGAAGCCAAGGGTGCGGCGGTCGTCCGTGAAGAATTGAAATCGGCCCTCAAACTTCGAAACGACGACGAAGCGTTCCATGCGCTGCCGAAGTATCGCCGCAACGCCGTTGCCATGGCAGACCTGGCGAAAGCTTCGTTGCAGCTGCAAACGGCAATTCTCATTGCTGCTGCCGAGGCCGGCCTGAGAAACGAAGTCTGGAATGAAGCACGCAGCCGGCAATCGGACAAGAATCGCCAGGAGCCGTATTTCGAGACGCCCCTGCCGGCCGTCCTCGCCGATGCCGCACGGCAGGCGAAGGAATCGGAGCTGGCAGACGCGGTCGAGAACGCCGTCGGCAAAAGAGAAGAAGGTAAAGAGCGCGAAGCCGATCTGCGCATCCTGCTCCAGCAGAAAACGACGCAGCTTGTCGCGCAAGGAAGTGCCCGCGAGGCCGCCCGGGAAATCGAATCGTTCCGCCGCATCGACAAGACGTGGCGAACCCAATGGACGCTGCAGCTTCTGAGCGGCGCCATCAAAGCGGGGAAGGTGGAAGAGTCGCTGCAGTTCATCTCCGCACTCGAAGATCAGATCGCACGCGAACTGCTGCTCGAAGCGACTGGAGCCCTCGCTGCCCGCCTCGACCACGGCAAAACCATTTTCCGCCGATTCGAAGAAAGCACGCTGCCGTCAACAGAGCAGGTCGCGCTCGGGCGGGGACTGATCCTCGGACTGCTGGCCCGGACAAACGAGGCTCTGCCGGTCCTCTCGGCGGGAACCACCCCCTGACGGTGAGCTTTCGCCTTCGGGAAGCCGGAGCACCTGGTGCTGGTTTCGGTTCGTCCGTCATGGCTTCATTTTTCGCGTCTGAACCTTAATTCTCCAGATTGTCGGGATTGCGGCAGGTCGATCTTCACCAATTTGCCAGACCGATATAGAATGCCGCCGGCGGTCAGGGAGGCATCGCAATCCCGCCACGCCGCCAGATGATGCGCTGCTCGCAGGGTAGTCGAAGGGGGGAGCGGATCGATTCGATTCGCTTTCGCCGGTGACGCACAGCTTCTATTCGCCGCAGGCAATAGTCCGCTCGAAGCCTTCGAGGCAGGGCCGTCCGACCGCGTTCCGCGGTCCGGCAATTGCAGAGACGCAAAGATGCGAGTCGGCCATGCAGCGAGTCCGGCCAATACGGAAGATTTGACCGAACAACATCCAGCATCCTGGTTCATGATGCCGGGATCACCGAGATCGTAGGAGTACCGAGTCATGCATCCCCTGATCGTAAACTGGTTTTCGGCTCGACGCATCGCTCGACCGATCGTTCTTTTCGTCGCCGTCGCCACCTGTGCACCGAGCCTGCGGGCCGACGAGACGAATTCGCCAAGCGCGAAGATCGTTCTCCGCAACCCGAACGAAGTGCTCAATGACCTCGACGTGGTGATGAAGCTCACCACTCCGGTCGAACAGAAGCAACTTCCGATCACGAAGGAATACATCGAGGTCTTTCTCGACGGCGTCAATCGCGACATGCCGGTGGTGATCGATCTCAAGTTCGGCGGCAAGTACCCCCGCCAGGTCTGGAATGTGCCGATCAGCGACTTCAACAAGTTCCGGAAGACCAACCTTGCGGGCCTCGGCATCAACGCCACGCAAAAGGGAGGATTCTACGAACTCAAGAACGCCTTCAAAGGCTGGATGAAGTACGCCGCACCCTACGCGAGCATTGGTGAAACACAGGCCGATATTCCTGCTGCCAGCCCGCAAGCGGGTGTTCCGGACCTCCTCGGCCAGACCGCGGACGTCGCCGTCGAAGGTGCGAACAGCAAAATTGATGCGGCCGCTCAGGCGGATCGCCGCAAGACGTTCCAGGAATCTCGCAAGGAAATCCTTGCAGCGATCAAGAAGAAGAAGGATGAAGATCAGTCCGACTTCGATCTCAAGAAGAAGGTTTTCGGTTATCAGCTCGACGAAGCCGAGCGGTTCTTCGCCGAAAGCCAGAAGCTCCTCGTTCGCTGGCAGACCGATGCCGCCAAGAATCAGGGAATCGTGAACTTCGAGCTCACGCCGATTGCCGGCACCACGCTCGAATCGCAGATTGCTCCGCTCGGAACAGCGCCGAGCCACTTCGCGACCATTGAGCGAAGCGCCACGCCGATCCTGAGCGGACGGCTCAACCATCCGCTCGACGCGGAACGCAAGAAGACTCTGCTCGATCTGTCGACCACGCTCCGTACCAAGGCGAAGGAAGAAGCCGATTCGAGCACGACTCTTTCAACCGGTGAGAAAGACGCCACGCGGAAAATCGCCGACATCTTCTTCGACATGATCAATGCCGGAGTCAACGCCGGTCTGATGGACGGATTCGTCGAGGTCCGCTCGAACCCGTCCGGCAAGAACACGCTCGTCTGCGGAGTCCGTGCCGCTGACGGAACACCCATCGTGGACATCATCAAGCTGGTTCCCGAGTCGCGCAAAGGCCGACAGTCGAAGGTCGACGCCGACAAGGAAGGGGACGTGCAGATCCACGAAGTGACGATCAACGAGAAAGACCATCCGCACTACCAGAGCTTCTTCGGCGGACCGACCCTCTACATCGGTTCTTCGAAAGAAACCGTCTGGATTGCCGTGGGTGAAAACGCATTGACGGAACTGAAGGCCACGATCAAGAAGCGCGGCGAGGGAACTCCGGCCGCGGACCCGGTCTTCGGAAAGCTCTATGTAAAGCTCCAGCCCTGGATGAAGCTCCGCGAGGACCGCGACCCCAAGCAGGGAAATCCGAAGCTGCGGAAGCTTGGTCTTGAAGCATTCTCGGACGGTGCCGACATCGTGCACGGCGAGATGCGACAGGAAGGAAAGAAGATCCTCGGCAATGTCATCATCGAGACTGGTATTCTTCGGTTCGCGGGTAAGGCGATCGCCGATT
>JBFWWA010000164.1:0-8762 GCA_050246455.1 Planctomycetaceae bacterium | reverse complement strand
CAGCTGGTTCCGCTGCTGCGCAACTTCAACAGCGGAGCGCCCGCCTTCCGCGATGAGAGCAACCGGATGGAACGTGCGCTATCGCATCCATCGGGGATCGAGTGACTGGAAGAAACCGACTGTGGCCGTGAGAGGATTATGACCGACGCCGACCCGACGATTCGAACCATATCGGTCAGCGCCCTGACGCGCGTGGAAGGGGAAGGGGGGCTCACAGTACGGCTGCGAGACGGCGCGGTGGAAGACGTCGAGCTCCGCATTTACGAGCCCCCCCGATTCTTTGAAGCGTTTCTGCGCGGCCGTCCGCTCGAAGAGGTTCCCGATGTCACGGCGCGCATCTGCGGCATCTGTCCGGTCGCGTATCAGATGTCGTCGGTGCACGCGCTCGAGAACGCACTCGGCGTGACGATCTCTCCGGAAATTCGTCGCCTGCGCCGTCTCCTCTATTGCGGCGAGTGGATTGAAAGCCATGCCCTCCACATGTTCCTGCTGAACGCCCCGGACTTTCTCGGCCTGGAAAGCGGACTGGCGATCGCGGAGCGGCATCCGGACGTCGTCAATCGAGCGTTGAGGCTCAAGAAGCATGGAAACGATCTTCTGGAAGTCCTCGGCGGGCGCGCCATCCACCCGATCAACGTCTGCGTGGGGGGCTTCTACCGCGCACCGGCCGCCGATGAAATGAAGCGTCTCATTCCGGATTTTGAATGGGGCCTGCAGGCGGCCGTCGAATCCACCCGCTGGGTGAGCGAGCTCGATTTTCCGGAATTCGACCGACCGTACGAGATGGTCGCGTTGCAGCATCCCGACGAATACCCGATGAACGAGGGACGCATTGCGTCGACTCGCGGAGGGTCGATCGCTGTCGACGATTACGAACAGGAGTTCGTAGAATCGCACGTGAAGCATTCGACGGCTCTCCATTCGATGCGCGGCGATGCCAGATCCTGTTACTTTGTCGGGCCGCTGGCGCGGTTGAATCTCAATCGGGAGCGACTGAGTCCGACGGCGCGGCAGGTTGCGGACGAAGTCAACGTGGCCTGGCCCTGCTGGAATCCTTATCGGTCGATCATCGCGCGCGGAATCGAGGTTGTGCACGCCTACGAGGAAGCTCTTCAGATACTGAAGGGTTACCGTACGTTTCGGCCTGCACGGATTGCTTATGAGCATGCGGAAGCGGAAGGATGCGCCGCAACCGAGGCGCCGCGCGGAATGATGTATCATCGGTATCGGATTGATGTGGAGGGTAAGGTGATGTCTGCAAAAATCGTCCCGCCGACGTCGCAGAATCAGTCCCAGATCGAAGAGGACCTGCGGGAATTCCTCCCGAAGGTTCTGCACAACGACGATCCCTCCATCGCCTCGGATTGTGAGAAGCTCATTCGCAATTATGATCCCTGCATCAGTTGCTCGACGCACTTTCTGAAACTGTCGATGGATCGAGGCACTTCCTCATGAACGATTCCGTCCTGATCGCCGGCATCGGGAGTGCGCACGGGGACGATCAGATCGGCTGGATCGTCGCCCGGTCCATTCAGGAACGACGCGGAACGATGGCGAATGTCCGCATCCTGTGCAGTCCGCTCGAGATTCTGCATCGAACCGAAAGTTATTCCCGTTTGATCCTGATTGATGGCTTTCTGGGGCATGGAAATGTCGGCAGCTTACGTCGCTGGGTTTGGCCGACCGAACAGATCGTCTCAACTCAACGAGGTGGGACGCACTCGATTTCAGTTCCCGACGTGTTGCGAATGGGAAGTCAATTACGGCTTCTGCCGCGCGATATCACGATCTGGGGAATCGAAGGAAGATCGTTCGATCCGGGAGACCCGGTGTCACCCCGGCTGATCGACGCGGCACCACAGATCGCGGAGCACATACTCGCGGTGGAATTCGATGAGGCGGCGGCCAATGCATGAGTACTCGCTCGTTCGTTCGTTGCTCAACCAGGTCGCGGAAGTGATGGCGAGCCATCGCGCCTGCGCGGTTGAGCGCGTCCGGGTGGAGATCGGGCCGCTCTCGGGAGTGGAGCCGGAACTTGTGTCGCTGGCATTTGAGCAACTCGTCGGAGAGACCCCATGCCGCGGGGCAGTATTGACCATCGAGCGCGTTCCGCTGTCCTGCTGTTGCCGAGACTGTGACGCTCAATTTGATCTTGTCGGATTTGATTTCCGTTGTCCGCACTGCGAGTCGCGCTCGGTTCAAGTCATTCGCGTAGATGAATTTCGACTCCTCGACGTGACCGTTTGTGCGGAGCCGGAAGTCGCACCCTCACCAGCCCCGGGGACCGACCCATGACGACGCAGACAATTCCTGTCGGACGTGATGTGAAGGCGGCGCTGCGGGCGCAGGCCGCTCAGTTGCGGGCGCATTTTACCGAGCAGCGAACGCTTGTCATCAATATTGTTTCTTCCCCGGGCGCCGGGAAGACAAGCCTGCTGGAGGCGACGGCTCGTCACTGGAACGGCCGTTACAACATTGCAGCGCTCGTCGGCGATCTCGAAACGGAGCGCGATGCCAAACGACTGGAGCCGTGGATGCCGGTGCGTCAGCTGACGACCGGCGGCGCCTGCCATCTTGAAGTACCGCTCGTCAGGAACGGTCTGGAACAACTGAAAGCCGACGAACTCGAGTTCCTCTTTATCGAGAATGTCGGAAACCTGGTTTGTCCTTCTTCGCACGATCTGGGTGAACATCTCCGTGTTGTGATGCTGAGCACGACGGAGGGGGACGACAAGCCTGGAAAATACCCCGGGATGTTCCGCAGCTCGCACGCGATGATATTGAGCAAGACCGATCTGCTTCCGTACGTTCCGTTCTCGCCGGAGCAGGCCGCGATCGACGCGCTGCGCATTCAGCCGCAGCTTGAAATTCTTTCGATCTGCGCCCTGACGGGGAATGGAATTGCCGGCTGGTGCGACTACCTGGTCCGCGAACGCGGCAGGATTTTCTCGTCATGAAAACGATCATCGGTCAGTTTTCCGCATCGCGATCGATACCCGCAATTGCTGTCCATTACCTTCTGCAGGGCATGGTGCAGGGAATCGGGGTGCGCCCGGCGATCGCGAATCTGGCCGCTTCGCTGGGACTCGCGGGAACGGTCCGCAATGATTCCGCCGGCGTCAGCATCGTTGTGGAAGGAGACGAGCAGTCTGTTGCACGCTTTGAATCCTTTCTGCCGGCAGCGCTTCCATCGGGCGCCGTCGTTGAAGAATTCCGCCGGGAGACTTCCGTACCAACCGGACTGCGGCATTTCGAGATCGTTCAACAACAAACGACCGGCCGGTTATCGACAATTGTGCCGCGGGATCTTGCAGTCTGCGCGGAATGCCTGCAAGAGTCTCTCGGCCTTACTGATCGTCGCGCCGGCTATCCGATGACCAGCTGCACACAGTGCGGGCCCCGGTATTCTCTGATCCGGTCCATGCCGTACGAACGATCCCGCACGGGTATGTCGGAATTTGAGCTGTGCCCCGCCTGCCGGCAGGAATATCAGTCGACGCGCGACCGCCGTTTCCACGCCCAGACGAATGCCTGTCCGGAATGCGGGCCGAAGATCTGGCTCGCGCACCCTGTTTCCGGTCGGCGAATCGTCGACGACTCGTCACGAGATCCGATCCGTCTGGCAGCCGATGCGATTGCATCCGGCAAAATCGTGGCTCTCCGGGGAATTGGCGGATATCAGCTCGTCGTCGACGCGACTTGCGAACCTGCAGTGCGATGGCTTCGTGACCGCAAGGGCCGGCCTGCTAAGCCGCTCGCGGTGATGATACGGAATGACAACGAGTTGAGTGCGCTCGCGGTCGCGAGCTCTGCAGAGCTGTCGGCTCTCAATTCGCCGGAAAACCCGATTGTGATCTGTCAGGGTCTGAAGTCGTCCCGTTTGGCTCCCTCAGTTTCCGGCGGATTGAATACGATCGGACTCTTCCTTCCGACGTCTGGGCTGCATGCGCTTCTGATGCGCGAGTGTCGCACGCCGCTCGTTGTGACGAGTGGAAACGTCGACGGGGAGCCGCTCGCAGTGGAATCCGAAGACGCGGAACGGGATCTGGCTGGCGTTGCGGATTGCTGGCTGCACCATGACCGCCCGATTGTTCAAGCGATCGACGACAGCGTTGTCCGATTCGCGGCGGGGAAGAGAATCCCGATTCGACTGGCGCGGGGTCTGGCTCCGCTGCCGGTTGCACTCCGATCAAGCATTCCGGGACTCGCAATCGGCGGTCACCAGAAAGTGGCGCTTGCGCTCAACAATGGTGCCACCGCCGTTCTTGGACCTCACCTCGGCGACATGGATTCGCTCGCAATGCGGCATCGTTTCGTGACGCACCTGGAGCAACTGCTGGAACTTTACGGTTGCCGTCCGGAGTTTATTGCCTGCGATCAGCACCCGGACTATTTCACAGCACGCTGGGCATTCGGGCAGGTCTCGAACGCAGATCGAGCACGGGGCGATTCCGTCAGCCTGGCCTCGGTCAGGCAAGTCATTCCCGTGCAGCACCACCATGCGCATATCGCTTGTGCAATGATGGAACAGGGATGGCAGAACGAAACAGTGCTCGGCGTGGCGTTTGACGGAACCGGACACGGGACGGATGGCACGGTCTGGGGAGGGGAGTTTCTGTTGGCAACCCTGACTCGATTTGATCGCGTCGGTCACTTGCTGCCGTTTCGGCTCCCTGTCGGGGACGTTGCTGTTCGAGAACCGTGGCGTGTCGCGCTCTCTTTGCTGAGTGAAGCATTCCCGGGGAGCGATGCCACGTCGATACTCAGGCCATGCATTCATGAGAACCTGGCCGCGGATGATGGGTTCCACACAAGCGAAAAAGAAGCATCGCTGAAGACATCACTTCAATGGATGCGGAGAGCACCTGTCACAACCAGCGCAGGCCGACTGTTTGACGGTGCGGCGGCTCTGATCCTCGGAATCGCCAGGTCCACGTACGAAGGAGAAGCTGCGATGCAGCTCGAATCGGCTTGCGATGGTTCCGACAGTGATTGCTACGAAATGCCAGTTCTGCCCGGAAGTCCTCTGTTGCTGGACTGGCGACCTGCGGTCCGGGCGATTGTTCGCGACGCACGAGCAGGAATCACGCCGGGGCAGATGGCGATGCGCTTCCACCGTGGACTCGCTCGGGCGATCGCCAAACTCTGCCGCCGATTCCCGGCCCATCGCGTCTTTTTGGGCGGCGGTGTTTTTCAGAATCGACGGTTCATCGAGCTGATTGCTGATGAACTTCCCGCGTCGAAGCTCGGAATTCCGTCGATCTATCCGCCGAACGACGGCGGCCTGGCTGTCGGACAACTGGCCATTGCATCGGCGCTGGTGAATCCGTCATAAAGGCGCAGGGGTCGGAAAGTCATGTGTCTAGCCGTGCCGGGAAAAGTCGTCCGCTGGATTGAGCGAGATTCCGTCTTCGCGAGGGCGGACATCGACTTCGACGGAGTCCGTCGCGTCTGCGGCATGGCGTGTGTTCCCGATGCCCGTGAAGGGGACTATGTCATCGTGCATGCAGGGATTGCGATCGGCCGGGTCGATGCGGAGGCTGCGGCGAAAACGCTCGCCGATCTTGCAGCGATCGCGGAATCCGCACGCCCCGGCCCGGAGGAGAGCGATGAAACACCTTGACGAGTTTCGCGATCCCGAACTGGCCCAGCGGCTCCTCGAAGTCATCCGCAAAACGGCGACTCGCAAGCACATCCTGATGGAGGTGTGCGGCGGGCAGACGCACAGCCTGTTGCGACACGGGATCGAATCCGAACTGGAGGAGGTCGTCGAGCTGATTCACGGACCCGGCTGCCCGGTTTGCGTGACGCCGGTCGAGTCGATCGACTTTGCACAAAGGCTCGCGCTTCGCAACGATGTCACTTTGACGCTGTTCGGCGACATGCTTCGCGTACCCGGAAGCCGCTGCTCGCTGCAGGACGTTCGCGCTCAAGGAGGACGGATCCAGATCGTGTATTCACCGCTCGATGCCGTCGAGCTCGCGCGGAAATCTCCCGATCGCAGAATCGTCTTCTTTGCCGTCGGTTTCGAGACGACGCTTCCGGCGACGGCCCTTGCCGTGCTGCAGGCTCGATCGCTTCAACTCCAGAACTTCACTTTGCTGACGGCGCATGTCCGTGTCCCCCCTGCGATGGAGGCGATACTCTCGGCTCCGGGCAATCGCGTGGAAGGATTCCTGGCGGCAGGGCACGTCTGCACGATCAGCGGATTCGAATCGTACCGGTCGATGGCGTCCCGGTATCGTGTGCCGACCGCGGTGACCGGTTTTGAACCGGTCGACCTTCTGGAAGGAATTCTGGACGTTGTGCGTCAGCTCGAAGCAGGAAGATGCGAAGTGACGAATCACTACGCGCGGAGCGTGCGTCCCGAGGGCAATCCTCATGCGCAGCGGATGATCGAGGATGTCTATGAGATTGCCGATCAACCGTGGCGGGGGCTCGGTCTGATTTCGGAGGGAGGGTATGCGCTGCGGAATGACTTCCAGGACTTCGATGCCCGAAGTCGATTCGTCGAGGATTTGATCCCCGATTCAGCGGCAGCGCTCGGGAACGAATGCCGGAGCGGAGAAGTACTGACCGGCCGCCTGAAGCCGACCGAATGCCCGCACTTCGGAACGAAGTGCACGCCACTCACGCCGCTGGGTGCTCCGATGGTCTCCTCGGAAGGGGCGTGCGCCGCATACTATCGTTACGCCGGCAGTCCCGATTTCACACGGCTTCGCTGCCCGGTTGTGAGTGCGCAATGAAAGAAATCATTACCCTCGCTCACGGTGAAGGGGGGTGGCTGACGCGACGCCTCATCGTCGAGCATATCGCCGCGCGATTGGGAAACGACACGCTTCTCGAGTTCGGGGACGCGGCGCGACTCGAAGCGAGCGGCTCACGGCTCGCCTTCACCACGGACAGTTTCGTCGTTGCCCCACTTTTCTTTCCCGGGGGGGACATCGGCCGTCTTTCCATCTTCGGGACCGTGAACGATCTCGCGGTCAGCGGGGCGACCCCACGGTGGATCAGTCTCTCTTTCATTCTGGAGGAAGGTCTGCCGCTGGAGATGTTCGACCGCATCCTGCAAAGCATTTCCGAGGCGTCGCGCGAAGCGGATGTTTCCGTCGTCACGGGCGATACGAAAGTCGTTCCTCGCGGTGCCGCTGACGGGATCTTCATCAACACGGCCGGAATCGGCGAACTGGTTGATCCCGTTCCCCCGGGACCGTCGTCGTTGTCGGCGGGGGATGTTCTCATCGTCACCGGTTCTCTCGGTCAGCATGGGTTGGCCATATTGGCGGCACGCGAAGAACTGGGACTCGAGCAACTTCCCGGCTCCGACTGCGCGCCTTTGACATTGCAAGTGAATGCGCTAAGGAAGAAGAGAGTTCCCGTTCGGGCGATGCGCGATGCGACCCGCGGCGGGCTGGCGGCCGTTCTGCACGAGTGGGCGGAGCAGTCGCAGTTGACGGCAGAAATCGATGAGTCGCTTCTACCGGTCCGGCCCGAGGTTCGAGGGGGCTGCGAGTTGCTCGGACTCGATCCCGTCCACGTTGCCAATGAGGGTGTACTGGTTTCGGCAGTTCCGATGGATGCGGAGCGAGAAGCGCTGTCAGCACTCCGCGGGGTGGGGAGCGCGACCACCATCGGGCGCATCGTCCCGCGCACGATCGCGCCGGTCACGATTCTGCGCAGCCTGCGCCGCGCGCAACCGCTCGATCTCCCTTCCGGCGCGCTGCTTCCCCGGATCTGCTGACCGGAACCACTATTCGCCGGCAAGAGACAAATCGGCCCGCATTTCCCGTTCGGCGGCGTCGAAGTGCAGCTGGAAGCCCAGTTCGCGGCACACGTCGAGCATTCGCACGTTTTCGGAAAGAATATTCCCGAAGATTCGGCGAATCCTCTCCCGCCGACCAATTTCAATGAGCTGGCGGAGGAGCACGGTCCCGATTCCCTTTCCCTGCCAGGCGTCGCTGACGATGACCGCAAACTCTGCGACGTCCGCTCCGGGATCCCGGCTGAGGCGGCCGACGCCCAGAATCTGGTGCTGTGACGTCTCGGGATTCAATCGGTCCGCCACAATGGCAACTTCCCGATCAAAGTCCGTATCGCAGACGCGCACCAGCCGCTCGTGTGACGTTCGCTCGCTGAGTGCCATCGCATGCCAATAGCGCTGATGGACGGTCTCGAACGAGAGGGATTCGTGGAACGCCACCATCAGCGATTCATCTTCGAGGCGAATCGGCCGAATGGCAATCGGCGTGCCGTCCAGCAATTCCATGTAGGAAATGTACTCCGTCGGATACGGGCGGACGGCCGCCGGCGGAATCTGCTTGAGCGACTGATCGGCCGGATACAGAATGAATCGCGCATCGAGCGCGATCACGCCGGCAGGAGATACGATCAGCGGGTTGATGTCGCATTCCTTGATCCGCGGTTGCTCCAAGAGCAAACTGGCGAAACGAATCAACGTTCGTTTCAAATTTGCAAAATCGACGGGAGGTCGGCCGCGCACACCGTGCAAGGCTTTGGAGATTCGTGTCTTCTCGATCAATCGTTCCGCGAGCGTCGAGTTGAGAGGGGGCAATGCCACTGCGCGATCGCGATAGACTTCGACCAGCTGTCCCCCCGACCCGAATAACACGATCGGACCGAATTGTTCGTCCGTCTTGCTGCCGAGGATCAGCTCGTAGCCGTTCAGATCGACCATTGGCTGAACCGTGACACCCTGAAAATGCTCGCGGCCATGACGGGCGGCGACAGCAGTTTCGATTTCG
>JBFWWA010000163.1:0-8767 GCA_050246455.1 Planctomycetaceae bacterium | reverse complement strand
CCTTACGGTCTCGATACGAAAATCCGAAAGACGACCTCGTCCGGTCTCGATACACCGCTCTCCGTGACCACTCATATCTACACCACGCTCTACGTCCGCACCGCCGGCCAGATCACGAAGGAATTCGGAACTCGCAAGGAAGCCGAGAAATTCCGCAAGCTCCTGATCTCCCGGGTGAGTGACCGCAGACTCACCGTGGAAAGCGTTCGCGAGCAGGAATTCTGAGCCTTCCGGCAACAAGCCCGCAAAGCCGGCCCGCTCGAAACTCAGTCTCGAACGTCCCACCGGTCGGAGGACCGGGCAAATGAGAATTGCTTCGCGCGGACTCCGAGGGCATACTGGTGCGTGCCCTCGGTCGCGCGAAGAATTCCCGGCCATCGCGTCTCTTGTTTCGAGTCACAATCGTTGCCAGCGAAGGCGAAAACCTTATGAGCCAGTTGCCCCCTGCACCCGCTCCCAGTGGCCGAAAACCCGAGGTCGAAGCTCAATCGAAAGACCAGGGGGCGAAGAAGCAGCGCTCCGTCATCGAACGTTCGATCGTCTGGATCCTCATTCTCGGGTTGGGCGGACTCGCGGCTTTCGAGTATTCGCAGCGCCGCCAGTACGAACGGCACCTCGAGGTACTCGAAGCGGCTCTCGACAAATCCGAGACCGAAGAAGACGTGAAGTACGCCGATATCGCCAAGAACCTGACCGCAAGTCCGACGATCTCTGAAACGAACTTCGGTGGCGCACCGTACGACCTTTACACCTGGCGATGGCAGGGATTGAAAGAGTACAAGATCGAGCTGATCGTGAACAAATCCGACACCAAGCTCATCGCCATCAAGTCGGAAGACATGTAGCCGACGGCTGCATCCGGCCCGATCGATGCTCCGCCCCCCCGGCGCTGCCCCCCGTGCGCTCCCGCTCCGATTCGTCGCAAGTCTCCCTGCTGCCACAACTTGGCAACAGGGTGCGAAGCCTTGAAAGCGGCGTCTTTGGTTCGGCCGTTCCCTCGAAGAGCCCCTCCGGATCTGCTACATTCGAGGTTCGGGATTCGTCGCGTCCGTTTGACGAATCCGACGCCCCGCGGCGGTTCATGCGAAGTGCGATAGGAAGCAAATCGGGATGGCCACCTCCTTGTCCGGAGATGCATTAACCACTTTGGTGGAACGAGTTGAGCTCGCTAAGTCAGCCGGTCAAATCTCGGCCGCTGCGGTCGAGAACCTGAAACGCTGGCTGACGGAACCGCCGTACAACCGCTATGTGCCGCGACTGTCGGAACTGATCGCCGCGGAAGATTTTCAGACGCTCGATCAACTCTTCTGGGAAACAATCCCCTTCGGCACCGGCGGCCGTCGTGGACCGATGGCGGAATTCGGCTCCGCCACGATCAACGAACGAACCATCGCGGAATCGGCTCACGGACTGGCCGCCTACCTCAAGAAGCAGAAGGGGCAGGCGGGCGGCCGCGGAGTCATTGCCTGCGACACCCGCAACCGCTCCATCGAGTTTGCAAAGCTCACCGCGACCACGCTCGCCGCGCACGGGCTCCAGGTCTTCTTTTTTCCCGAGCCCCGTTCAACCCCCGAGCTCTCGTTTGCGGTAAGGCACTTGAACTGCGATGTCGGCGCGATGATCTCCGCATCGCATAATCCCCCCTCCGACAACGGCTTCAAAGCGTACTGGTCGAACGGAGCGCAGGTGCTCCCCCCGCACGACAAGGGAATCATCGAATGCGTCTACGAGGCGGGCGAGATCCCGACCATCGATTTCGATGAAGCAGTCGCCGCCGGAAAGATTCAGCTCGTCGGCACAGAGATCGACAAGGTCTACGCGTCGAGCGTGGTCGGGCTGGCGCTTTCGGACGCACGCGATATCCCCGCCATCTTCACTCCGCTGCACGGTGTCGGCGAATCTTCCGTCTGGCGCGTCATTCAGGACGCAGGCTTTCAGGGAGTCGAAATCTTCGAGCCGCAGCGCGCCCTCGACGGCAATTTCCCCAACGTCCCCAACAATTTCCCGAATCCGGAACGCCGCGAAGTCTTCGAGGCGGCAATCGCCGCTGCCGGAAAAAGCGGTGCGGAGCTGATCCTCGCCTCCGACCCCGATGCCGACCGGCTCGGCGCTGCGGTCCGCGACGCGAACGGCAAATTCGTTCACCTGACCGGCAACCGGATCGGTGCACTGATTGCCGACCACATTCTGCGCAAGCGCGCCGCGCTCGGCACCCTTTCGGTCGAACATTACGTCGTCGAGACGCTCGTTACGACTCCGCTCATCGCCGCGATCGCGAAGGCTCACGGCGTCCGCGCCATCGACGACCTGCTCGTCGGCTTCAAGTACATCGCACAGACGATGGATACCGAAGGGCCCGATAAATTCGTCTTCGGTGCGGAAGAATCGCTCGGCTATCTGGCGGGCTCTTACTGCCGCGACAAAGACGCGGCCGTCGCCGCACTGTATCTGCTCGAGCTCGCGGCCGAGTTGCGGCAGGAAGGAAAGTCGCTGCTCGATCGCCTCGACGATCTCTACCTGGAGCTCGGGTATTTCGCGGAAGGGCAGCGCTCCGAAGTCTGCGAGGGATCGCGCGGCAAGGAACAGATCGACGGACTCATGAAAAAGTTCCGCGAGGCCCCGCCGCGAAAGCTCGCCGGAGTTTCCGTGGAGCGAATTCGCGACTACAAACTCGGCGAGGTTCGAACGCAGCCCGGAAACAAGCAGGCGGGCGAATTGTCCGGACCGCGCGGCGATCTCCTCTTCCTGGAAAGCGCGGTCGAGGACGGCCGCCGCTTCTCCATCGCCGTGCGTCCTTCCGGAACGGAACCGAAAATCAAATTCTATTTCTTCGGTCAGGCCGTTTCGCCGGAAATGTCATCGATTGAAGATTTGAAGAAAAGCACGGATGGCGCGATGTCGGCATTGCAGACCGCCCTTTCGAAATGGGTGCGTCGCGTCATCTCGGAATTGAAATAACAGGCGGAAAACATGTCTGGCGAGCGGATCGGTATCTGGTTGATCGGGGCCTGGGGTGGCGTGGCAACGACTGTCGCAACCGGCCTCGCGGCATTACAGCGCGGAGCGGTGAAGCCCGTCGCGCTCGTCAGCAGCTTGCCGAGATTTGAAAAACTCGGGCTCGCCGGCTGGGACCAGTTCGTCATCGGCGGTCATGAGATCCGAAAGACATCCTACGGAGTCGAGGCCGCGCATCTGGCCGGCAATTCCCATCTCTTCGGCCGTGAGCTTCTCGAACAGGTTCAGCCCACGCTCGAATCGTTCGACCGAAACGTCCGCACCGGCACGCTCATCAACGTGGGCGCCACCATCGAATCGCTCGCCGCCCCCGCAACTTTGAAAACGCGCGGAGAGAAACCGGCGGCGGCGCTCGCGCGCCTCACGGCCGACCTTCAGGAATTCCAGACTCGCGAAAAGCTCAAGCACGTCGTCGTCGTCAACGTCTCTTCCACCGAACCGCCGGTCCCCGAGGGTCTGGAGAAGATGTCGCTGGCAGAGCTCACCAAAGCCGTCGACAGCGCAGAAAACTCGATCGTCCCGGCCAGCACTATCTACGCCATCGCCGCGATGCGGCTCGGCTTCTCGTATGTGAACTTCACGCCGTCGGTCGGCTCAGACATCCCCGCGATGAAACAGCTCGCCCAGGAGAAGGGAACGCTGCACGTCGGGCGCGACGGCAAGACCGGCGAGACGCTCCTCAAGAGCATCCTCGCGCCGATGTTCGCGGCGCGCAACCTCCACGTCATGAGCTGGGTCGGCCACAACATCTTCGGAAACATGGACGGCAAGGTCCTCGACGACCCGATCAACAAGGCGAACAAGGTTCGCTCGAAAGATCATCTCCTCACCGAAATCCTCGGCTACAAGCCGCAGACTCTGGTGTCGATCGAATACATCGAATCGATGGGAGACTGGAAGACCGCATGGGATCACATTCACTTCCAGGGCTTCCTCGGCACGCCGATGACGATGCAGTTCACCTGGCAGGGATGCGACTCGATTCTCGCCGCTCCGCTCGTGCTCGATCTCGTTCGCTTCACCGAGCGAGAATGGCGGCGCGGGAAGAAGGGGGTCATGGCGCACCTCGGCTCGTTCTTCAAGAGCCCGATGGAAGCGGCCCATCCCGAATTCCAGAAGCAGTTCACCGAGCTCGAAGAGTGGGCCGACGCGGTCGCCGCGGAAAAAAGTCGCTGAGCGAGATCCGCCGGGGGGAGCTTCGCGATGCAGAAACTGCGAGCGTACCTGCAACTGCTCCGGTTTCCGGCCGTCTTCAGCGCGATGTCGAACATCGCGCTCGGCTATCTCCTCTGGAATGAAGATGCGTTTTACGACTGGAGCGAAATCCGTTCGTTCCTCCTGCTCCTCGGCTCGTCGAGCTGCCTCTACCTTTCGGGGATGGCGCTCAACGATCTCTTTGACCGCCATGAAGATTCAGTCAAACGTCCCGGCAGGCCGATTCCCTCCGGCCGTGTGAGTGTCGCCGCGGCCACGCTTGTTGCGATGGGATTGATGGCGATCGGCCTCTTGCTCGCCGCCGTCGCGGGAATCTGGAGTTTGGCCGTCGCCGTTGCGATTGCCATCTTCGTCCTGCTCTATGACGGTTTGTTCAAGAACACTCTGGCGGGGCCGATCCTGATGGGGGCCTGCCGTTCGCTGAATGTTCTCCTCGGGGCTAGCGGCACGGGAGTTTGGAAGGAACCGGAAACCGGTGCAGCCATCGCGCTCGGGATTTACATCGTCGGAGTTACGTACTTTGCGCGCCGCGAAGAGGAAGCGAGTGATCCGTCGTTTCTGGCCTGGAGCGCGATGATCGCCAACGCCGGACTGCTCCTGATGGGCTGCCTGGTCCTCTTTATTCCGAGGTCGACCGCCCCACCGACGCATGGCCTGGCCGTCGTCGCGTTTCTTCCGCTGGTGTTCGCAATCAACAAAGCCTTCCGGAACGCCATTCGCACACCGACGCCGGAACTCGTGCAGGCAGCGGTGAAACGCTCCCTCCTCTCGATCATCCTGCTCGATGCCACGCTCATCCTCGCGCGCACGGGAAGGATCGAATACGCATTGATGACGGCGCTACTGCTCATTCCGTCGTACTTCATCGCGAAGTGGATCTACGTGACATAGCGGCGGGTTCTCCACGCGGAGAACGCGAAGAAGAGAAATTCAGGACAAAAGCAGGCCGGGCACGCCACGTCACTCGACTTCAAATCCTCGGCAAACTTCGCGGCGAGTCTCCGAATTTGTAGGGTGGGCTGTGCCCACCAGCAAGCGCAAAAATCGCATCCGAGTGAAAACCAAACGGTCCGCATCTTCGAAAACGGACTGCGATCCGAGTGGTGGGCACAGCCCACCCTACCGTCTGGCTGAAAGCCGACCGCTCACCCCTTACTCAGAACGGCGGCTGGAAGCCGAGTGCCTGGTAGCGGGCGAGCTCGAGCACGTTCGTGAACTTCACGGCGCTGATCGCATCGTAGGAAATCATCACCTTGCGGGCGCCGAAGCTGTCCGGCTTGTCGCGCTCCACCAGAAGCACGCCGCCGGAAATCAGGAAGTTGTTGAACGGAATCTGCTCCTGAAACGTCGTGACGATCAGCCCTTCCTTGGGAAGGCTCTGCGGCCAGTTCTCGAAGATCGGCCTCCACGACTCATTGGCATTCATCGTCACCGCCTCCTGTTTGAAGCCGTTCGCACCGACCGGGGACACACACAAACAATCGCGGCCCGAGTTGCTTGTGGATCAACTCGGGCCGGTTGCGTGACTTTTGTGTCGCGTTGAAACCGTCGACTTTCCGACGTCCTTCGCCGCGAATTTACTGCACCTCGGTAGAGACCACTCGGAGGTAGAGACCACTCCGGGGTGGTAACCACTCTGGTGAAGTGCGTCGGCAGAGTCCATTCCGAGCAACCGGCCGGATGGTTCCGCCGGTTGCTGCGACATGCCGGACAAGTCCGGCGAATGACCCCAGGGGGATTCGAACCCCCGTTGTCGGATCGAAAATCCGATGTCCTAGGCCTGGCTAGACGATGGGGCCGCGCTTCACTCACACAATTTAAGAACCGGGGCCGCTTTGTCAACCCGCTCGCGCATGCCGGTGGAAGTTCCTCAGTATTTCTTTCGCTTTTCCCCCGCCGGCGCGTCGACTCGACGGTCACTTCGGTTGGCCGGGTCAAAATGCACCGCCCGAAGGGTGGTGGCCGTGCCCCGGAAGCACCGTGGGATCCGGTTCGAATTCCGGGAGACTCTCTTCACAGGCTCAGGGCGAGCCACCCGAGCTTTCGGCAAATCTCCCCACCCCCCAACAAAAAGACCGGCCCTCGTCGGACCGGTCTCCTTCTTGAACTGCCGGCGATCGGCCCGGGGCCGATCAAGCTTCGGCAGGAGTGACCTGGGGTGGATTCTCTTCGCTCGCCTGTGCCTGCTGCTCCGACTGGATCGCCGCATGGATCTCGGAACGATGGATCGGAACTTCCTTCGGCGCGTTGATACCCAACCGGACTTTGTCGCCCCGAATCTCGACCACCGTGATCACGATGTTGCCATCGATCACGATGCTTTCATTTTTCTTTCGCGACAGTACTAGCATTGCTTCCGCTTACTCCGACAAGCGGCCGGCGGCGCACAATCCGGCCATTGCACTCCTGCTGGCGCAGTTCGGGCCAAACTGCGAAATCTCAACCGGCGGCGCTTGACTTCCAGCGGCGGACGCGCGGCTGCACGGCAAGAGCAACATGATTGTACGGGGCGGCGCGCAGAGGGTCAATACCGCGGGATTCTACTGAGCGCGCGGCGACGGCGGGCTTGGAACAACCAATCATCGGCAACGCTCAACGCGCGCCGCCGATGATTGTAAGCCTCGGCTATTTATGAATTTACATCAAGCGGCAGGAACGCGACTTTCCGGCAGAGTTCGCGTTGCTGCGTCTCGCCCGCTTGCCTGTACAGAATTGGCTGCTGGCCCTGTGCACCGCAGGCGGCGACGTTTTTTCAATCGCACACCAGCGAAGCACAGAACAGCAACATTCCGCATCAACGCCCTGCGCAGTACGCATGGGCCGATCGATGAGCGGGCAACAGCCGCTTTAGACCATCTCTTTGAGGGCCTTCAACGGGCGGATCTTCACAACGTTCCGCGCGGGCTTGGCCTTGAACATCATCTCTTCACCATTGAAGGGATTGATGCCCTTGCGAGCCTTCGTTGCCGGCTTGTGCTGAACGGTGATCTTCATGAGACCGGGAACGTTGAACACGCCCGGACCCTTCTTGGAGAGACTCTTGCCGATCAGAGCGGCGAGGCCGTCGAGAACCGCACCGACCTGCTTCTTCGACAAAGCGCTGGACTCCGCCAGAGCATTCAGGATATCGGTCTTCGACATTGGCTTCTCTGCACCGTTCTTCGCCATCACGAACTCCTGTCTTTCGTGGATTCTGGAAAGCCGGAAAAACAACGGGTTTAAGTCTGAACTGAGTAGGTAGTAAACTCTCGCGAAATTCAAATGTCAATGAATTCCAGCGGTTTTTTAGGGATTTTCCAGTTTCAAACCCATGTTTTCCGAGAAAACTGATGTGCGAGACGCCGGATCCGTGACGACCCCGAGGGGCGGTTCCACCGCGCGCACGGCGCACAATTTCGGCTGCACCACCGCCGGAAAGAGACCCCCCGCCCGCCCCGCCGAGCCGAATGAAAGTATTTGCCTCCCCTCCCCGTTTCGGTTATGCATAATGGAAGAAACTCTGTAATTAAGGCTTGTCCGGTTCCGTTCGGGGCCGGCCAGTTCGATTCTCCGCAAACGCAACCGGCTACCGCGCGTGTCGAGTGCCTCCAGCGTGTCGCGCATTGATTTCATCCGCGAGCAAGATCGCGTACGTCCGAAGTCACGCGACCAGTCGCCAAGAGTCCATCGCAGCTCTCCCACGAAAAGTTTCGAAGGCTCGAGCCGAGCGCTGCACGGTCCTGGAGCGCGCCGCGGAATGATCTTTGCCTGATTGAATCCTGAGTCGTTAACACGTCGTCTGTCCAAGGTTTTGTCGTATGGCGCTCGATGAGCTGGACCGGCTGAGCACCACGGGGTCGGTCGCCCATTACATTCTGCTCGTCGAGGATGACGAAGAGACCGCGAACTTCCTGAAGGAACTCTTCGAGCGGCACAAGTATCGTGTCGCCGTCGCCAAGGACGGCGGACAGGCGCAAGCCACGTTCGTCATGCGAAAGCCCGACTTCGTTATTCTCGACCTGATCCTCCCCGGAGAGAGCGGCTTCGAAATCTGCCAGCGGATGAAGCAGACGAACGAGACCATCCCGATTCTCATTCTCTCGCAAATTGAACTGCACGACGCGCGCGTTCTGGCGGAACGCGTCGGCGCCGACGGTTACATGACCAAGCCCTTCGACCCGACCGCGCTGCTCGAGAAAGTCGAGGAAATCGCGCAGCGCGTCTGGCGAAAAACCCATAGCGACGAACGCCGCGAGGAAAAGCGAATCCGCTTTTCCTGCCGATGCGGAAAGCGTTTCAAGGTCAGTCCCGCCCATCGAGGAAAAACTCTCACTTGCCCGGAATGCGGAGAGCGGGTAGAGGTTCCCCTGCGGGCGTGACGTTTGCGCACCCGGGAGCTGTTCAATAGTTCAACCTGAGATCTCACGGACGAGGTCCAGGCTGCAGGCATATTTCAGGGAGCGATAAGAAGCATCATGTCGGAACTGATCGTTCAATCCGGGAAGCATCAGGGAAAGAAGCTCAAGCTTCCGGCCGATGCGGAAGTGCTGATCGGCCG
>JBFWWA010000162.1:0-8800 GCA_050246455.1 Planctomycetaceae bacterium | reverse complement strand
GGAGAGAGAGGAATGTCGTTCGAGATTGAGGAAGATATGGAAGTCGGCGTTGCGACTGAAGAGTCGGCCGATGATTTTGCGTACGGAGATGATGAGGACGTCGAGTTCTACACCGACGAAGATTTCCAGGCACGCGGCGTCGATCCTCTCGAACCGACGAAAGCGAAGCCCGGTTCGGAAGGCAAAGTTCTGATGCTCGCCGCCCGTTACGCTGCCGGCCTCCCGCTCTGGCATAACTCGGATTGCTACGATCACGGTCCGGGCCAGCGCGTTTCGCTGTAGCTCATCGGTCCGCCTCTGCGATAGATCAAGGTTCTTGAAGGGTCGCTGACGACCCTTTGAGAACCCATTTTTTTGCGCCGAATGCGTCTCTGGCCCGATGCCGCCATCCCGGACGCCGGCTGCCATCGTCGACGAACGCCTGCCAAAAAATGCCACAACCCTGCCTGCGGGCGCAACGCGCCTCGGGTCGAAGCTGGCGCGATTGGCCACATTTCTGGAATCGGGTGCAATCCCCCGGATCGCCCCGATTTCTCCGGGAATCTCCCGATTGGCCGGTGACGCCCCAGGTCGCTGCCAAACGCCAGGGAACGGCCCATCGGGAAAGCTCCGCGGACTGAAAAAACAGCCGGAATGCGGCGTTTCTGCGCGAACATCACCAAGCCGCACTGTCGGATCCGCTGCGGCGGATCGCCCGACTGTCGCCACTCGTCAGCCGGCAGCCACTTCGCTGAAAATCAAGAACGGGAGAGGCTTTGAGAGCGACGGCCTTTTGTCGGCACGGCGTTTGCTTTTCCCATTCGCAGCGCGTAAACGACGACACGAAATCAGCAGTTATGACGGAAAGCGATCAGGAGAAGGACGGAATGGCGGGTGAAGGAATCGCGACTCGAAACGGGGTACGGGCGACGGCTATGAGCGATGAATTGATTCGCCGAGTCGACCTGCAAACTTCGCGGCAAGTCCAGAATCTGCAGATCGATTGCGATGGCGGCCGGATCACGGTGACCGGACGGAGTCGCACGTACTACATCAAGCAGCTCGTCACCCAGGCGATCATCGACAGCTTTCCGGCAATGCAGATTCGGAATGAGATCGCGGTTTATTGAGCGTCGAGTGCAAACCTGCTCGACTTCAGTCCAGTGAGAGTGCGCCCTGACCGCGCGCCTGCCGCATCTCTTCGATCCGGAGCAGTAAATTCTGCGTTCGGAGCAGAATTCCTTTTCCGTCGATTGCGAATGAGGCGAGTGTGCGAGCCTTCAGCGTGTTTCTCCCCAGCTCCTCGTATTTGAGCCCCGGGCGAATCACGATTGTCTCCCCATCTTCGCTTTCAAGATAGACTTTTCCGTCGGCGAAGATCGGCGAGGCGGAGAAGTTTCCGCCAATGCGCTGCGTCCAGTGTGTCTTTCCGCTCCGGGCGTCGAAGCAGGTCGCGACTCCCTTGTCATTGATGACGTAAAGCTCGTCGCCGATCAGCAGCGGAGAAGGAGTGTTGGGAGCGGCCCGGTCGGTTTTCCACTCGACGTGCGTCTTCGTGACGTCCCCGGTCCCGTCCGGGCGGATCGCCAGGAGGGATGGCCGATCAAATCCGGTGCAGACGAAGACAAGCCCGTGCCCGTAAATTGGCCGCGGCGCGAGCGAATACCCGTGATAGCGAACCCGCCAGATCTCCTCGCCATCTGCGGGATTGTACGCAACGACCCAGTGAGCCGCGGGGCTCACAATCTGCTTTTTCCCTTCCACCTCGATGACGAGCGGCGTTGCGAAGGAGAACTTCTTGATCTCGTCGGCTTCGGGCCGCGGCTTCTTCCAGCGAACCTGGCCGGTCGATTTGTCGAGAGCCACGACAAACTGGATGTCGGACCCGTCGCAGTTCACGAAAAGGAGGTCATCGACGATGATCGGCGAATTGCCGTTGCCGTGCTGCGGCTGAAAGACGAACTCGCGAGTCTTCCAGATTTCCTTGCCGTCGAGCGTGAGGCAGGCCGTCCCCTGCGTGCCGAAATGCACGTAGAGACGCTCGCCGTCGATGATCGGCGTCGGGCTCGCGTGTGAGTTCTTGTTGTGCAGCTTCGCTCGAGGCCCGGTCTCGAGCCGAAAGACCTCTTCATTCCAGAGGATGCTTCCGCTGACGGCATCGACGCAGAGTGCGCGGAGCGATTGCCCCGTTTCCTCTGCCTTCTCTTTCTTTTCACCATCCGTATCCGACTGCGGAACGGCCGTGGTGAGATAGATCCGGTTATTGAGGACGACCGGAGACGACCAGCCGACGCCGGGAATACAACATCTCCAGCGGATGTTGGTCGACTCGTCCCATTGAGTGGGCAGCCCGGTCGCGGCGGAATGACCTTGTCCCCCCGGTCCGCGGAACTCTGTCCAGGTCTCTTCTGCGAGGGAGATTCGAGGGGCGACGAGTCCAAGCGCGATCACCGCGGCGGCCACGCAGTCAAACCGAATTCCGTTCAGCAGACGACGGGAACAGAGAGAGCGGTCAGGCGTCTTCAATTTCCACGACCTCCATCCGCAGGGTACCGGAAGGGATGGTGACCTCCACCGTGTCACCCACCTTTTTGCCGATGAGCCCCTGCGCGATGGGGCTGCTGGTCAGAATCTTCATGACCTCGCCGTCGTAGTCTTCTTCGCCCGGTCCGACGAGTTCGTATTTCTCTTTGGAGCTGTCGCTCAAGTCTTTCACCGTGACGGTCGAGCCGAAGGTCACAATTCCCTTCGGCATCTGTGTCTTGTCGGCGATGTAGCAGTTGGCCAGCTTGCTTTTCAGGTTGTTGATCTTGGCTTGGAGCAGCCCCTGGGCTTCGCGTTGGCCGTGATACTCGGCGTTCTCGCTCAAATCCCCTTCGGCTCGGGCGTCGGCGATACGCTGGGCGATGATCGGCATTTCCTCGTCTTCGAGCCTGCGAATTTCCTCGCGGAGCTTATCGTAGCCTTCCCGCGAGATAGGCTGCTTTTCCATGACCCTGCCGCTCCCTTCGACGCCGAATGTGCCGCCGAAACTGCTTAAGTGAATCTCGAATGGGCAAAAATAAAGACGGGCGACGCTTCAGCCGCTGTCGAGAACGTCGAGCGGCTGCGGGTTGCCCGTGTCCGTGTATTATCTCCCGCGGTGAATGCGAAATGCAACAGCGGAACGAGCGGCCCCGGTCGATTCTTCGCGATCCCGCGTTGGCCGCGCAGACGTATATCGCTGTCGATCGACCGGTCTTTTCTCGTGGGTGGCATGTCCGCAGCTTCGGGAAGGCCTGTCGAGTGAGACATGCCCTCGCGACGCCGAGGGCATGCCACCCAGTCCACTCGTTTCGATGAGGCGATCCAGTAGGGTGGCCGAGCCTTTGCGAGGCCCACCACGGAAGCAGGATCAGACCTGGTGGGCCGCGAAGACCTGGCCCACCCTACAAGTGCATTTTCTCTCTCAGCCGACCTCGACCCATTGGCCGTTCTTCGCACTTTTGAGGACGGCGTCGCAAACCTTCTGGGTTTCGAGCGCATCGCGGAACGTCGGGCCGGCCGGCTTGCCGCTACCGACGCCTTCCAGGAAGTCGGCCACCTGATGCACGAACGAGTGCTCGTAGCCGATTGCAAGGCCCGGCACCCACCACTTGTCCATGTAAGGATGGTCTCCGTCGGTGACGTGGATCGACCGCCAGCCGCGGATTTTTCCTTCGTCGGAGTGATCGAAGTATTCGAGGCGATGCAGATCGTGAAGGTCCCACTTGATCGACGCTTTTTCGCCGTTGATCTCAAACGTGTAGAGCGCCTTGTGTCCGCGGGCATACCGCGTCGATTCGAAAGTGGCGAGCGATCCGTTCGAGAAGCGTGCAAGGAACGCGCACGCATCGTCAATTTCGACCTTTTCCTTCTTTCCGGTGAGATTGTGCTGCCGCTCCTTGATGAACGTTTCGGTCATTGCAGAAACGTTCTTGATGCTGCCGTTGAGCCAGAGCGCGGTATCGATGCAGTGGGCGAGGAGATCGCCCGTCACGCCGCTCCCAGCGGACTTGGCATCGAGCCGCCACAAACCCTGCCCACCCTGCGGCAGATCGGCCGAGATGGTCCAGTCCTGCAGGAAGACGGCACGGTAATGGAAAATGCGGCCGAGGCGTCCCTCGTCAATCAGTCGTTTTGCGAGTGTGACAGCCGGCACGCGGCGGTAGTTGTACCAGACGATGTTCGGCACGCCCGCCTTTTCGATGACGTCGACCATTTCCTGGCCTTCGGCGGTGTCCATCGAGAGCGGCTTCTCGCAGAGCACCATCTTGCCCGCCTTCGCGGCGGCGATGGCGATGTCGTGGTGAAGATTGTTCGGCGTGCAGATGTCGACGGCGTCGATATCTTTCCGCGCGATCAGCTTCTGCCAGTCGGTTTCGATCGATTCATAGCCCCATTTTGCGGCGAACGCCTTCGCCTGTTCTTCGTTCCGCGCACAGACCGCCTTGAGCACCGGCCGGTAAGGGAGGTCGAAGAAGTTGTTGACTCGCAGGTACGCATTCGAATGCGCCCGAGCCATGAAGCCATAACCGATCATGCCGATGTTGAGGGGCTTTGTCATGAGATTCGCCTCGCCAGTTGAAGTTCGTGCGTGTTGGGGGGAATGTCTAATGCTTAAGCACTAATGTCTAATGAGGAGAACCAATTCAAGTTCTCGTGCTTTCACGAAAGATTGCAGTGAAGATGAGATGCAATTCTTTTGCTTCCTGCCAATGCGTTCGGGCTTCCGATTTGAGATTGGTTTCATCGTCGAGAGCCGCTGCGATCATTCGCAGTCAATGTTTCGTCTCACGGCTCTCGCGTTTACATACACTGATTCGATAGCAGAATTCCTTTCGAGACCCTGAGTCGTCCGCTTCACAATAGTTCGCTCCGATGCTGGTGCTCGATCGGATCACTTGGCGAATCAAGGGGTCATTGACCGGGTTTCGCGGAATCTTTCTCGAATACCGAATGATCGATTCACCAAATCGTGCCGTGCGTTCCTCCAAATCAAATCGCGGTTTCGGAACGGCATTTGTGGTATCGCCGGTTGGTTTACCACCTGGCACTTCACTCGTCATTTTGTCAGCCGAACTGAATTAGACATTAGCCATTAGACCTTAGTCATTTCAGTCAGATGCGTCCTGCTTGTGATGCTCGCGAACTCACTCAACCCACCCGTGCGCGTTCCGCACGTCGATCATTGCTTTCAGAATGTCGGTCCAGGTCTCTGGCTTCATCATGGTGTCGTTCGGGAACATGCAGCCGTCCCAGCAGATGTGGCGGATGCGCTGCGTGAGGTTGCCGTACGAATCGCGGAGCCAGAAGCCGGCGTGGTGCGCGATCTTGAGTTTGCCGTTCGGATCGTTGGGCAGGCAGTGGCGGCCTGTCTTGTCGTGGGAGCCGGAACCTTTCACCGTCGCATCGTTCTGGGCGACATGGAAATCGATCGTCCACGGGCGAAGCGCGTTTGTGAGGGTGCGGAGCGCATCATCGAGCTTTGACGGATCAGACCAGTTCCAGTTCTCCGGCAGGATGCGGTCGTCCGGCGCGTTATAGCCGAGCGTGTAGAGCAGGGTGTGCGCCATGTCGGCCTGGAAGCCGAGGGTGCCGGGGCGATCGGTGAGTTCGATGAGCTGAACCATCCGCTTCCAGCTGTGCATGCCGCCCCAGCAGATTTCCCCTTCGGCAGCGAGCTTTTCGCCGTGGTCGGCAGCGATATCGCAGGCTGCGCGGAACGTCGCGGCAATTGCCTTCTGATTCTTTTCGGGATCGTTGGACCAGTCGCCGGGACCGGCCGCCGAGTCGATACGAACAACGCCGTGCGGACGGACGCCGATCTCGCGCAGCTTCTTCGCGATGCGGCAGCCTTTCTTCACCTGTTCGAGAAACTGTTTCCGCTCGGCATCGCTCCCCATTGCCGAGCCGCCGCCGGTCGGAGGCCAGACCGGTGCGACGACCGAGCCGATGACGAGGTTCTTCGCGCGCACTTTATCGGCGAGCTTCTTGAGGTCATCGTCTGTCGAATCGATATCAACGTGCGGGGCGAAGAGAAAAAGATCGACACCGTCGAACTTCACGCCGTCCACTTCCGCAGCGGCGGTGAGGTCGAGCATGGTATCAAGACTGATGGGCGGCTCGGAATCGGGCCCCTTGCCGACGACCCCCGGCCAGGCTGCGTTGTGAAGTTTCGGAAAATTGTTGCGAGCGGCTGGAGACATAGGGGAACGCTCCTTGAGAGATTCAATTGCGATCAATGATTGTGTCAACGCGGCGCTGATATCCACCAGCCGATGCGGTCCCGACTTCACCCTCTCCCCGTTGGGGGAGAGGGCAGGGTGAGGGGGCGTTTCGTTTGGACCGAACCCCTCGCCCCTCTCCCGCGAGGGGAGAGGGAAAACTGAACAATTACCGTTTCTTGTGGTCGCCGACGTTCGGGGCGGTGGGTTGGGCGTCGGGGCCGAAGTAGCGGAGACCGACGAGTGGCTCGCTGCCGGTATTTTCCACGACCACGCCTTCCTTCGCCGCTTTCGCGGTGACGAAGACTTCGTCCTCCGTCAGAGCTCCGTAGCGGATCATCGCGGGCGTCTGGAGGCGAAGCTTGCCGATCCGTCCTTCACCCTGCACGGTAATCCAGCCATAGGCGCCGCCGTCGGTAATCGTGCACTTCTTACCCGGGTCGACGGTGAGTTCCTTTGCGGTGAAGAGCTGCTTGCCCGCGACCTTGCCGTAGACGATCCAGCGATCGACGTAGCCTTCTTTGGCAGTGTCGGCGACGGGAATTGGCTCGAGGTAGTTCGAGTCTTTGAAGTCCGGGTTGACGTTGAGATCCCAGTCGAGCGCGTCGACGAGATACTGGTTGTCGTTGTGCTTCGCTTCCGGGAAGTCTTTCGTGAGAAGCGAACGGGGAACGGCCCTCCCTTCCACCATCGACTGGTACATGCCGAAGACGTCGCTGCCCCATTGCGGCTCGTAAGTCACGAGACTGCCGGGAGCATGGAGCACGCAGGGAGGAATCAGCCAGCCGGTGCCGGGCTTGAGTCGGTACGCCTTGGAAAGATCGAGAATGCCGTTGTCGCCGTCGTTCCAGCGATCGAGGCAGTCAATGACATCCTGCTTCGTCGTTCCGGGTTCGAGACCCATGAACGTGTACGGAAAATTATTGCCGATGGCGTTCATCTGCGGTGGGAAGTAGTACGACTCCGGCTTTCCCTGCTGACCGACGAGCTTCGCCTGCTCGTCGTTCTGGTGCATGTGGTGGGGAATCGGCCCCATGTTATCGAAGAACTTCGAGTAGACCGGCCAGCGGCTGTAAGTCTTCCAGATCGAATCGCCGATAATCTCAGCTCCGAGATCGGAGATGGCATCGCGAAGCGTGAACTTCTCTTTGCCGAAGACGCAGTAGCTGAGCCCTTCGTCCGGCGGAGCCCCTTCGTTCGCGGCAGGTGTCGTCGAGCCGAACCATCGTTCGTCAATTCCGCCGCGATGCGTGCCGAGTGCGTAGTAATCGGCGGGATGCAGCTTGAGTCGGCGGCCGGGCTGGAGAAACGAGCGGGGAACCCAGTTGGGGGCGAGGCGGAAAATTCCGTTCCCCTCGGTCAGAGCGGCAGACGCGAGTTTGGCGGCGTTCGACATGGTCTCGTACTTCTCCTGAATCGATCACTCTGGAAAAACCGGTATGCGCGGGTGCGCGCCGGAAGGGATTCGAAGTTGTAGGGGCCGCATTCCGACGCTCAACGGCAAGGACCGTGGCCACGGATGCGGCCGGTGCGGCGAGCCGTGTATTGTGATCGTTTCGCGAACCATTTTGAAGCAACTCGCGTCAATCTTTTCGGCTGTTTCGGGGGCATTCCGAGCGTCGGAAATGGCGGGACAGATTCATCGACGGAATCGCTTCGACGATACGGAACGTTCGGTTTTCGTCGCTGTATGGTCCCTTCCGCGTGAAGATTGGCTGTCCTACAATGCCGTGAAACATTCTCGGTTCGATGGACGTAGGAGCGGGGCGTTCGAATGGTGAAAGTCGCGATTCTCGGTGCCACAGGGTACACCGCGCTTGAACTCATCCGCATTCTGCTGCGCCATCCGGAAGTCGAGATCACGGCTTGCACCACCCGGCAGGAAGGCGAGCCGTCCATCACGTCGATCCATCCCAGCCTGCACGGTCGGCTGAACCTCAACTGCCAGAATCTGAGCCCGTCGGAAGTCGCGAAGCGGGCGGAGTTCGTCTTCGTCGCCCTCCCGCACGGCGCTGCGATGGCCGCCATCCCGGAACTCCTCGCGGAAGGGTGCCGCGTCGTCGACCTGAGCGCCGATTACCGGCTGAGCGACCCCGGCGTGTACGAGACGTGGTACGGCCAGGTGCACACGGATCCGACCCGTCTGGGCACAACCGTCTACGGATTGCCGGAACTGCTCGCCGACAAGATTCCGAAGGCGAAGCTCGTCGCGAACCCCGGTTGCTATACGAGCACGTCAATTCTCGCGCTGGCGCCGCTGCTCTGCGGTGGAAAAGTTGAGCCGACAGGGATCATTATCGACGCCAAGAGCGGCGTATCCGGCGCAGGCCGCACGCCGAAGATGACGACGCTCTATTCCGAGTGCAACGAAAGCATCTCCGCCTATTCGGTGGGCCGGCATCGTCACACGCCCGAAATCGAACAAGTGCTGTCGAACGCTTGCGGGAAATCAGTGGAAGTCACCTTCACGCCCCACCTGGTGCCGATGGACCGCGGAATTCTTGCAACAATCTACGGACGCTTCACGAACGCCGGCAAATCAGCGACCGAAGACCAGCTTCTGGCTGAGATGAAGA